>JBFHXN010000001.1:0-39693 GCA_041598955.1 Desulfuromonadales bacterium
ACCCCGGCCCACAGCCTCCCGCGCGTCGCCATCGGTCACCTCCCGCCCGTCCAGTTCCTGAACCAGGGCGAGGGCCCCGTTGGCAAGGAGCCCTTCGCGGACCTTCTCGCCGAGCTCACCCTGCTCGCGATCCACGAAGAGAACGCGGATGCTCCCCTCGCCGGTGGCCTCCAGGATATTGTTCTGGACCAGGGAGACCACGAGCACCAGCACGGCCGGCATGAGAAACAGCACCAGAAGACCGCCCCGGTCGCGGAAGAGCAGCAGAAGTTCCTTGCAGAATGTTGCCCAGAATTTATACATGGTTCCGTCAGACATAGGGTTCGGGCCGGGGCCCCGGATTCAATCCCGCAGATGCTTGCCTGTCAGCCGCAGGAAGAGTTCCTCCAGGTTGGAGCACCCCTCGGCGCCGGCCACGAGAGCCTCCGGTGGACCTTCGGTGAGAACGCGCCCCGCATCGACTATGGCCAGGTGGGTACAGAGCTGCCGGGCCTCTTCCATGTAGTGGGTGGTATAGACCATGGTCATCCCCTCCCGGTTCAACCGGAGGAGGTTCTCCAGGATCATGTTTCTCGACTGGGCGTCGATCCCGACGGTCGGCTCGTCGAGAAAGAGGACTCGCGGCTCATGAAGCACCCCCGCGGCAAGGTTGGCACGGCGCTTCATGCCCCCGGAGTAGGTCGCCACCGGCCGGTCGGCGCTCTCTCCCAGACCGACCATCCGCAGGCACTCCCCGATCCTGCCCTCGAGGGCTTTGCCCCGCAGCCCGTGCAGCCGCCCGAAGTACCGCAGGTTCTCCCGGCCGGTGAGGCTGGGGTAGAGGGCAATCTCCTGGGGGACCAGCCCGATCATGCGCCGGGCCTCCCGGGGCTGTTTCATCACATCGACGCCACAGAGGATCATCTCCCCCGAGGTCGGCAGAAGCAGGGTGGTCATGATGGAGATGGCGGTGGTCTTCCCCGCCCCGTTGGGCCCCAGAAGACCCAAAACGCCGCCCTCGGCGATGGAGACGCTGAACCCGTTCAGGGCCGGCTGGCCCCCCCGCCTATAGACCTTGACCAGATCCCGGGCGTCCAGGGCCTTGGGTTTCGCAGCCCCGGCGGGCTTGTCCTGCCTGCCCGCCATCGGCACCGTTGCGGACGCGTTCATCGGGTCGCTCCTCGAATCGCCTCGGGGGTTCTCAGGCAAGGGCCTTCCCCAAGCTCCGGAAGAGCCGCTCTTCCCGGTCGGCGCATTCCCTCAGGATGTCGGCCAGCGCGCCGTAGGAGGTTTCGGCCGCCCCCCGGCCCCTGCAGTTGCGGGCCCCGAAAAGGGCGAACTCCCGCCAGCGGTCCCCGACGGCGGTCATCTCTCCGGAGATCTCCAGCAGGCGCCTCTCTCCCAGGACCTCGGCCGCTTCCTGCAGAAACGCCGCGTAGATGAAGCGAAAACCGCCCCCCCCTGTGCCGATCTCCTCCTGCATGCGGATCATATGCCCCAGGTAGAGAGAGGCCTTGCGTGGCCCCAGTTTTTCGGGCCAGCGCTCTATCTGGCCGGCAAGGAGCCGCATCCCCCTCACGCCGATGACCGGAACGGGATTTTTCACCATGGCCCGGCAGACCTCCCGGATACCGGATCGCACCGCCCCGGGGAGGTCGAAATGGACCGGTGCCCCCTGGAGGCTGTACATCCGACCGCGTGGGGCCAGAGCCCCCTTGGCGAAACGGGCCCGGGCCAGATCCTGCGCAGAACAGACCACCGGTTCGTCCAGGACTGGATCGCTGATAAGGTAATTCTCCCCCTCCTTGCCGATCACAACCAGGTTGTGGGCATTGAAATGGAAGCGCAGGGCCGGGGGAAAATAAGGAAGCCAGAAGACCCCGGTCTGCAGGCCCGTGGGAATCCCTTGTTGGAGGTTCTGGTCGAGTTTCGCCATGGCCTTGGCCGGCAGGCGAAAGCGGGCGGTCGTCACACGGGCCCCCAACCTCCTGGTGACACGCTTGAAAATGCCTCCCGGGGCGTTTCGAAAGGTAATCAACGGCAGGCCGTTGATGCGCACCATGGGAAGGTAGCCGAAAAAGAGGCCGCTTCCGATGCCAAAAGCCATAGCCTCTGAAAGGAGGATGCCCTGGTGCCTGAAGAGGTTGGCCGTCACGCCGCTTTCACAGTGGGCGGATTGGCGATGGGGAAATTCGAGATTCACGAATTCTGGTCTTTCTCAAGCGGGGTGCGGAGAAGGGGAATCTCCGGTCTTTTCGGGACAAGGCCCAGCTCTGAGGGTTTCACGCCGAAAACCTCGGCGTATCGAGCCAGCAGGGCCGGCTTGAGCCGGCGGAAGATATCCGGGCGAAGATGTCTCCGCACCCGCCAGCGGGCCAAACCGGCATAAGTGGCCAGAAGGGATATATCCATCTGGCAGCGTGCCATCTGGAACGCCAGCGGGCTCGCTTCCCCGGCGGCGACCCGGCGGATGGCCGCCTCGATCTCTTCGCTGATGACCTCCCAGGCCTGTATATTGGCGATATTTGCCGGGTCCCAGCCGGCGCTGGGCGCCAGTACGTAACGCCCCTGCTCGTCGATGGCGTAGCAGATCTCCCGCCACTGGCCGAAAAGGCACTTATCCTGAGGGACTTCATTCTTGCGCATGGACCAGGGACTCCGAACTGCCTTGAAGACTTCTTGAAAACATTGAAATGGAAAAACAGCCCGTAGGAACCGCTACAAGGAGGGACAGAGGGCCTTTCCCGATGCTTTAGTCGGAAAGGGCCCCCTTTGAGTTGTCGGGCCCTCTCAGAAATAGCGGCCGAGTTGCAGAAAGACCGAGTTGATTCCCCGGTTCTCGCGATGCAACTCGGCGTTGGAGACGTGATGCCCCCGCAAAGCGGCGAACCAGGTGGATCCGTCGTCGCCCTCGATCTCCAGGCCTAAGCCTGCCTGGGGATTGAAGTTGATCCTCAGGCCCTGTCCTTCGACCCGGAAGTCGGTGTAGACCAGGCCGATTCCCGCCTCGACGTAAGGACGGCAGGAGGAGGTGGCCCAGGGCTCGAGAAAATAGAGGGCCAGCATGTTGGCCGAAGCCATCGCCCGGGTCCCGGGGGCCATGGCAAGTCCCGCGCTCCCTTCCACCTTGAAGCGCAGCGCCTGGGGCGCCCGGTGGGGCCAGACGCGGTCGTAGTCGAAAAGGGCCACGGCCGAGACCAGGGCAAAGTCGATGTCGTTGGTCGGATCGTATGTCAGGCCATAGCCGACACCGGCCCCAAACCGGGTTGGAAGGAGTTGACCCTCTTCGGCCCCGCCGGGGGAGACCGCGAGCAGAGGCAGGATCAGGGCGAGAAGGCCGGCCCGCCACCCCACGGGGGGCTGAGTTCTAAAACTCGCCACGGCGTACGGTAAAGGAGCCAAAGCTCCCTTCTCCATCGATTTTCAGGCCGTAGACCGCGCGATCCCCCAGAGGGCCCTTGGCAGCGGCCCGGAAGGGAGTGTGCCCGGAGTCTGCGCCGGGCTGGGCAAATACCCTCCCTTCGCGCACGGCCAACCCAGCCACGGCGAGGTCGAAGGCCGGCCCCACGGGCAGTGCGCCGAAGAGGGGCGCATAGGCACCCACCTCGGCGCCGGGCGGAAGAAGCCCCCCGTAACCCGCGGCACACCGGGCGTGGCCGTCGGCGCCGAGCAACAGCAGGGCGTTTTCGGGCACCTTTGGCGCTCCGGCCGAAAGCCGACCGAAGCCCAGGTCGGTGAGATGTCCATATCGGGCCGCGGTACCCCCGGCGCGGGTGAGGAGGAAAAAGGCGGCACCTTCCCCGACCATCGCGCTCTGGCGCTCGAAGTGCAGGGGGCGCATCTCAGCCACCGGCGGGCCGAAGAAGCGATCCCAGCAATACCCCAGCACCGGGCAGCACTCGTCGACGCCGCCGAAGAGGACCGCGTCGACCCGTTGCTCAACAAGCCACTGGCGGGCGCTGAGCAGGGCCGAGAAAACCGACATCTCGAACTGGCTCACTGTCAGGCTCGGCCCGGTGGCGCCAAGCAGGATCGAGACGTGGGCCGCCGCGGCGTTGTGAACCGAGTTTGAAAAATGGGTCGGCGATGCGCAGCCGTCCCCATCGTCAAGAACCGAATCGAGAAAGGAGAAGGTGGTGCGGGTGGCGCCGTAGCCGGTGGCGATCACAACCCCCAGTCGCCCCCGGTCCGCCCCCTCCATCCCCGCATCCTGAAGCGCCAGATGGGCTCCAAGTAGGGCCAGACGGGAGATGTGGTCGATACGGCGAAAGGCCCGCTTGGGGATGAACTCTTCCAGCCGGGAACTATCGGCGAGCAGGGCGGGCCGGGAGCCCCCCCCTTCTCCGGGCGCCGTGGCAAGAGCGCCTATCCGACTGGCTCCGGAGTCCAGGGCCTGCCGCAGATCGTCCACCCCGCAGCCGAAACCGCCCACCACTCCGATTCCCTCGATTGCCAGCGCCGTCATGATTTGTCTCCCGACCCGAAAACAATCACAGCGTTGTTGCCGCCGAAGGCCAGCGATTCAGAGAGTGCGACCCGGCCTCGAACGGGGATCGTTTTTACCGTGGGCCGCCCGGGCAGATCGGGATCGGGGGTCGAAAACCCGACACTGGCCGGGATCTCCTTGCGCTCCAGACAGGCGACGGTGAGAGCCGCCTCGATCGCCCCGGCCGCGCCGAGGGTGTGGCCGGTATATCCCTTGGTGGAGAAAAAGGGGGTCTGCGGCAGCACCTCGCTGAGAACCCGGCTCTCCACCCGGTCATTGTCCGGGGTGCCGGTGCCGTGGGCGTTGACGAAGTCGATCTCCCCCGGTTGGGCGCCGCTGGAGGCGAGAGCCTCGGCGATGGCCCGCTTCAGCCCTGACCCGTCGGGACTCGGAGCGGTCAGGTGGTAAGCATCGCAGGCCGAGCCGTAACCGAGGACGTAGGATCGGGCTCGCACTCCCCTCCTGCGATGCACCTCCTCGGATTCAAGGACCAGCATCGCAGCCCCCTCGCCGAGGTTGAGCCCCCGGCGGCTGAGATCGAAGGGACGGACCGCTTCGGCGTCGGTAATCATCAAAGAGATGAAGCCGTTGTAGGTCACCCGGCAGAGCTCATCGGCCCCCCCGGCGATGGCCAGGTCGCAGAGGCCTGCGCGGATCCACGAGGCGGCCAACCCGACGGCATCGGTCCCCGAGGAGCAGGCGTTGACCACCGTCTGGCAGGGGCCCCCTAAGCCGTAGCGGCGGGCGATCGCCCCCGCCGGGTTGCTCTGCAGAAAGCGCTCGATGGGAGTCATCGCTGGGGCTTCTCCCCGGCGGTATTGGCTGTAGAACTCCTCGTTGTTCATGGCGCTGCCCACCGTTGTCCCGACGCAGACGCCGACGCGCAGTCCGGCCAGATCAGCCGGGGCCCAGCCCGCGTCGGCGAAGGCCTCCTGCGCCGCGGCCAAAGCCAGGCTGGAGGTTCGCAGCAGACCGCTCCCCTCCCCGGGGACCTCGGCCAGCGCCTCATCCGGCACCTCGAAAACGGGATAGCGACCCGGATGGCCGGTGGAAACGCGGCCGGGCGGCAGGGGGTTGCGCTTGCCGGCAAAGAGCGCCCCGGTGCATTCGGCCAGGTTGTTGCCGGCGGCGCACAGGCAGCCGAGGCCGGTGACGGCAACGGGAGCCTGGGAGATCATGCCGAAGTCCGCTGCTCGATGAAGGCCGCCAGGGTATCAACGGACTGCAGCGCGGGACGACCCTGCTCCATGTCCTTGATCTCGACCCCGAAGTGCTTCTGCACCAGGACCACCAGTTCGACGGCATCGAGAGAATCGAGGCCCAGCCCTTCGCCGAACAGAGGAGCGTCATCGACGATATCCTCCGGGCTCATATCCTCCAGGTTGAGCTCTTCCACCAGCACCTTCTTGAGTTTTTCCTTGATCGTCATCGCTTCAGGCTCCTTTGGTGATCGCGGCAGGACTCTCCCCCTCAGTCGTCGGGGGAGTCTGCCACATGTCGTAGAAATTGAAAAACTGAAAAGGATGTTCCCGGGTGAATTCCTCCAGCACGTCAGCGAACTGCTGGGCATAGGGGGCAAAGGCCTCGGCGCGGCGACCGAGATCGGGCGCCACCCGGATCACCCGGAAGAGCTTGAGCTCATAATGTCTGGGCCCGCTCTTGCAGGAGAAGAGGACTGCCACCGGAGCGCCGGTGGCCGAAGCGAGCTTGAAGGCGCTGAAAGGGAAAAGAGCCTTGGCGCCGAGAAAGTCGACCGCCACCCCGTTCTGGTCGTTGCCGAGCATGCGGTCGCCCATGACCGAAAGGACCTCTCCGTTTTTGAGAACCCCGAGCATCTCCATGGTGCCGCCGAGAAAACCTCTGGGGTCGATGATCCGGTAGGGGCAGGCCAGACCGGCATGCTCGAAGTAGTGGCGGTCGATGTCCCCCTCTTCGCGCTGCATCAGAAGGCTGACGGGAACCTGCAGGAACCCGAGGGCGGACATGGCCACCTGCCAGCATCCGACATGGGCCGTCATCAGCACCAGGCCCTTGCCTTCGCCCAGAAGGGCGAGGAGTTCCTCCCGGCCGCCGAGTCCCATCCCCATCTGCTCGGGCCCCAGAATCCCGACCACCGCCCGGTCGACAAGCACCTTTCCGATCTCGAGGCTCAGCCGGTAGCTCTTCACCAGGCGCCTGAGTGTTCCGTCCCCGGGGTAGCGCCGGCGAAGATAATATTCGCTCTTGCGCCGCTGGTCGGGACGCAGCAGAACGTAGTACAGAACGACGAAATAGAGCAGCAGATAGGCCGCGCGCCTTCCTCCGAGCCGAATCAGCAGGTAGAAGATCCGGTGCTGCCAGTCGGCGCCGATGCTGCGGCTGCTCCACCCGGCCCTGCCCTCCTGTCCCTCAGCCGGCGACATGGTTTTTCCTCTTCAGCGCCAGCGCCATGCCGTAGATCGTCACCCCGGCCACCGCAGCCAGGAAGGGACCGAGGACAAGGGAACCGAGGAGCCACTCGTACAGCCGCTCCAGTCCCTGGTAGCCGAGGGTCTCCAGGGAGATCTCGGTGAGGAATTCCCCCTTGCGCAGGAAATACCCCGTCTCGATGCACAGGGCGGGAACCAGAGGGGGCATGCAGAGCTGGCTGGCACCCACAGCGGCCACCTTGTTCAGCCGGAGAAAGCCTGCGGCGAAGAGGATCGCGACGGTGTGGCAGGCAATCAAGGGCGCGGCGCCCAGAAAGACTCCAAGGGCGCCTGCGGCGGCCAGCTGAGCCGGGGAGGCATTTTCGGTCATCAGAAGACGCAGGGAGCGCCAGGGGTGCAGCACGCTCACTTTCGGTTCGCCTCCGGGCGACGGGACGATCTTCCGGTGGGGCCATGGCAGGACCGAGCGCATGGTCAGCCTGGTATTGAGCTGGGTCAGGCGAAGGTTGTCCATGAACCCCCGGAAGTGGGAGACCCTCTCCCCGGCTGGCGGGTAGTAGACGTAGATATCGACATCCACCAGGGGCACCCCGGCCCAGGCCGCCTTGACCAGAACCTCGACCTCGAAGGAGTAGTGGCTCTCGCCCAGATTCAGCCCCTCCAGAACGACGAGGGGATAGGCGCGGAAACCGCTCTGGGTGTCCCCAAGAATCTGGCCGGTCTGAAGTCGCAGCCAGAAATTCGAGAATTTCCGTCCGAACCGGCTGGAGCCCGGGACATTGTCGGTGTCGAAATCGCGTTTGCCGACCACTACCGAAAGGGGGCGCTCGGCGAGAGCCTCGAAAAAGCGTGGGAGGTCGGAAGGATCATGCTGTCCGTCGGCGTCGAGGGTGATGATGTGGGTCATCCCCAACCGACGGGCCTCCCTGGCGGCGGTCATGATGGCCGCCCCCTTGCCGCGGTTCTTCTCATGACGCAGCAGCCCCACCTCGAGGTCGCGGAGGGTTTCGCCGCCCCCGTCGGTGCTGCCATCATCGACCACCAGGACCTGCCCGTGCATTTCCAGGGCCTGCTTCACCACCTCCCGGACAGTCGCGGCGTGGTTGAAGAGTGGAATGACGACAAGGGTTTTTTGCCGGTCGTAGGTCACTTCATTTCTCTCCCAGGCGCTGGTTGCTGCGAGCAAAGCGGAGGAAGTCAGCCAGATTCAGGATAAACCGCTTCCAGCTGTCGGGGGAGCGCCAGAGCATGGCCCCATAGCCGAGCAGCACCCGAGGCCGCATGAAATGTTTCTTGTAGAACTGCTGGAAGAGCTCTTCCAGCCGCTCTCTGGTCATGCCGTGGGGGATGAACTGGAACTGCATGCAGTCCATCTTCTCCCAATCCTCCTCGAAACTCCCAAGCTCGTGGATCTTCTCGTAGAGAGGCGAGCCGGGGAAGGGGGTGAACTTGGCCAGGTTGAATTCGTCGAGGGGGAGGGAGAAGACATAGTCCATGCTCCGCCCGATGCTCTCCTCGCTCTCCCCTGGAAGCCCCATCATCAGCAGCCCCTTGGTGCGGATGCCGGCCGCCTTGATCAGCCGGATCTTGTCGGTGAGCATCTGCAAGTCTGCATTCTGACGGTGCTGTGCGAGCAGCTCCGGGTCTCCGGTTTCTATCCCCAGGCTCGCCATCCAGCAGCCCGCCGCCTTCATCTTCCGCAACAGCCCCAGGTCGATATGCTCGGCCCGCACGGCGCAGTTGAAGGTCATGCCCAGCGGCCGGTCAACCATCAACCCGCAGAAGGCCTCAACCCGCTCACGGTTGAAGGTGAACTGGTCGTCGTAGAAGTTGACATGACGGATACCGAAGCGCTCCCTGAGATAGCGCAGGTGCTCGTAGAGGTAGTCAGCCGAGTTGTACCGGAAACTGCGCCTGAAAACCGACCGGTCGCAATAACTGCAGGCGTAGGGGCACCCTCGACTGGAGATGCAACTGGTGTTGGGGGCCTTGGGGTAGTTGAAAATCGGCAGCCGGTAGGCCTGTGGGTAACCGGCGAGCTTCTCGTAGGCCGGAAAAGGGAGGGCATCGAGATCGATCCCCTTTTCGCGGTAGCCGGTGAAGTTGACCTCCCCGCCCCTTTCGCGGTAGACGAGCCCCTTGATTCGTTCTGGATTCTGCCCGTCGGCGGCCAGAAGCTCACCCAGGGTCTCCTCCCCCTCCCCCACAACGGCGAAATCGACATCGGAATAATCCCGCAGGACCCTCTCCTTAAGGGCGGAGACGTGAGCGCCGCCGAAAACGGTGCGGATGGCGGGAAGCTCTTCCCTGGCAAGGGCTGCGATCCGCACTCCGTCGAGAAAGCTCGAGGTGGTGCAGGAGAGGCCGAGAAATGCCGGACGGTGCTCGCGCAACAGGTCGCGAATGACACGCTGGTCGTCGGGATGGGCATAGCAGTCGACGATCAGCGTCGAGTGCCCCTGCTGCTCCAGATAGGCGGCGATGCTCGCCAGGCCGAGGGGCGGCATGATATTCGCCATCCGGGAGATGTCTCGCCCGGCGGCCTCGGCCCGGTACCCCAGGGGGTGGATGAGAAGGATGCTGCTCCCGTTGCGCGCCGTCATGTTCAGCTTTCCCCTCATGCCTTCTTTCTGGAGGAACGGTAGGAGATGAGCTTGTCCCAAAGAATGCCGCGGAAGCCGAAACGATGCATCACCGCCAGCTTCTCCTGCCCGTCGGAAGGGGGGAAGATGCGATCGCGGCGTCCCTGGAAGCTCGCCAGGATGCGGGCGTTCATCGCCTCGGGGTCAAGGGCCGGGGAAAAATAATAGCGCGGCATGAGCAGGGGAGCGCCGGCTTCGAGCACCCCCTCCCGCACGGCCTGGGCATGGAGGTCGGTGCCGGGCAGGATGCGGATTCCGGAGAAGCCGAAAACAACCGAATGCTCAAGGCGGGCGATATTCGCGAGCCCCTCCTCCAACGTCTCCATCGTTTCGCCGGGTCCTCCGAACATGATGAAATGGGCGCAGGGAAGCTCCTCGGCAACGCAGGCCTCGTTGACGGCCAGAACATCGGCGAAGGTGAGCCCCTTGTTCAGGCCCTTGAGGGTGGCGTCGCTGGCGGCATCGGTGCCGAGCTCCACGGCATAGAGCCCCGAGCGCTTGAGCAGGGAGAGCTCGGCTCGCCCCAGCCCCTGGGGGCGGAAAAACCCGCACCAGCGGATCCCCGCCTCCCGCCGGAGAAGCTCTTCGGCCACCTTCAGATAGTGCCCGCAGGCGTCGTTGAAGACCGAGTCGGTAAAGAAGAAGCTCGTCACGCCGTGATCGCGCTGGATGCGCTCGATGTCGTCCACGACCGCTTCGGGGTCCCGGACCCGGAAGAGATTCCCCTCCAGGGCCGGATAGGTGCAGTAGCTGCAGTTGTGGGGGCAGCCCCGCTTGGTCTGAAGGTTGACCATCCCGCTCTGCCCCACATAGAAATCAATCAGCTCCTGTTCGTAGAGCGGCGCCGCCATCCCCTCTCCGCTCAACGGCGCCGCGTTGCCCTGGGTGATGCGGGGGGGCTTCTCCCCGCGGGCAAGGGTGGCGACCAGATCGCAGACGGCCAGCTCCCCCTCGCCGGCGACCCCGTAGTCGGCACCGATGTAGTCGAGGATTTCCTCCGGCATGATGGAGAAGGCGGGGCCGCCGACGACCACCGGCGCGGCCGTCACCTCGCGGATGAGTGCCACTTGCGCCCGGGCCAGGGCCAGATACCAGGCCCGCTCCATGCTGAAGGAGTCGACGTTGTCGATATTGCGCAGGGAGAGGCAGATCGTCTCCGGACCGAATTCCCGCAGCGCCTCGCGCAGCTTGTCTTCGGAGCGCCCCGAGGCGAGAAAATCGAACTGGCGCAGTTCATGCCCCTTCGCGGCCAGGGCCGAGGCGATCACCGCCATCCCCAGGGGATAGACGGGGTAAGGCTCGGTGGTGACGTTGGTGGAGAGCAGGAAAATCCGGCTCATGCTTCAACCTTTCGTCCCTCGAAGGTTCGCCGCGTTTTCGGGTCGTAGCGTCGGTAGGTTCCGTCGTCCATCTCCCGGCGAATGACCTGCTTGAAGAGTTCACCCATCTTGAGCTGGTGCCCCCCCCCGGCGTAGAAGGTGTCCCAGGCGTAGTAGTAGAGCTCCTGGAGTTTTTCAGGGGTCATCTGCTTGGGCTGGAAGACGACCTTGTCGGCGGTGTAGTCGAGCCAGTTGTTGCTCAGGATGCGCCCCTCCCGTTCAAACTGGGCACGGATCGGGGAATGGGGGAAAGGGGTAAGGATGGTGAACTCGGCCACGTCGAGCTCCACCTCGAGCAGAAAATCGACCAGACGCTTGATGTCATCCTCGTTTTGATCGTCGGTGCCGAGGATGATCGTCCCTTCGATACCGATGCCGTGTTCCTTGAGGCGCCGGATACGGTTGCGGATCACATCCGAGGTGTCGAAGACCGCCTGGTAGACGTACCAGGCCCCGGCGTCGGCCGCGAGCTTGAGGATCTCGGGATCATCGAGGATGGGGTGGGAGACCCACTTCTTCTTGAGGGGAATCATCGCCGTGAAGAGTTCCTTGAGCCATCCACGGTCCTGGGCGAGGGAGTTGTCGACGATAAAGAGGCGATTGTTGCGAATCGCCTCCATTTCGGCGATGACCTTTTCGACGGGGCGGGGCCGGAATTTTTTTCCGCCGAGATAACCGGTGCAGCAGGGAAAGCAGTCGAAGCGGCATCCCCTGGACGCGTGAACCAGGTCGAGCATCTGCACGCCCCGGTAGTTGTAGAGGTCGCGATTGAGGATCTCGCGCCGGGCGGTGCCGATCAGCTCCATCGAGGGAGGGTTGTTCATGTAATCGTAGACCGGCTTCAACCGACCCTTGCGAAAGTCCTCAAAGACGGCGCCGAGGCGCCCCTCGACCTCTCCGAGAAAGATGGCGTCGGCGTGCTGCTTGACCTCCTCGGCGTGAAGCATGGTCGCAATGCCGCCGAAGATGACCGTACGCCCTCGGGCACGAAATTCCCGGGCCACCTCGAAGGCGCGCGGCAACTGGCAGGTGAGCATCGTGGAGATGGCGACCAGGTCGGCCGGGTCGTCGAAGTCGATCTCCTCGAGGTTCTCGTCGGTGAAGGCGACCTCGACCTCCGAAGGAACGGCGGCGGCGAATACGACGGGGCCGTGTGGGGGGAGGTGGAACTCGGTCTGGCGGTCGAGCTTGGGCCAGCTGGGGTAGACAAGTTTCAGTTTCATGGGGCAACTCTCCCGAAAAAGAGGATGGTTAAGCGGTCATGGCGGCGCGTTTGCCACCCGGTAGAGCCGGAACAAGGCAGGCCCGTGCCACCTCGGCCCAGTCCCTGACCGGGACATTGTCAACGTCGAGGTTTCCCCCCGCATCAAGCCCGACCCGGGGGGTGATCTCCTTCCCTCCGGGCGATGCGCCCCTCGACAGAACGAGAAAGAGTGCTCCGGGAAGGGCTGGCGAGGCCCAGGAGATCCCGGCGGGGAAGGGCAGGTCGCACACGCCGGCCAGGATGACGTCACACTCGCCCCAGGAGAGGCTTTCGAGAGCCATGACCAGGCTGGCAAGGCGGCTGGCCTTGGTTTCGTTGATGACGAACCCCGTCCCCGTCAAGCCGAAGCGGATGGCGGCCTCCCCGAGGAAGCAGTTGGAGAGGGTATATGCGAAGAGATTGGGACTCGCCAGCCCTCCACCTTCGGGGAGGACGGTCTCGAAATAGGCGAGATCCGTCGTCAGGCAGCCGTAAGCGGTTGCGGCGATGAGGCCGACCTTGCGTTTTTCCCGCCACTGGTCGAGGCCCGCATCCCTCAAGGCGAGGGCGATCGCAGAGAGGCCGAGACGGGAAAACTCATCGAGCCGCCCGAACCGGGGGAAGGGCTCCTCGAAAACATCCTTGCGGGCAATGGGCGGCAGGGGGCCGGCCGGCATGGCAAAGTCGCCGCCAGTGCCACCCCGCCCGAGACCGGCGGCAGTGATCCAGCCGAGCCCTTGAATCACGGCTCTCATGCCTCGGCTCCTTTCCCGAGAAGAATTGCGGCATTGACGCCACCGAAGCCCGAGTTGGTGGACAGCAGGACATCTCCCGAAAAGGAAACGGCGGCGGGGCTTACGATGGCCTCCGCCCCCGTCTCGGGGGTGCGAAAACCGACCGTCGGCGGAACGGTTCCGGCGGCCAGGGATTTGACACCCAGCGCCACCTCGATGCCTCCGGCTGCGCCCAGGGTATGGCCGATGGCCCCCTTGACCGAATGGGTCGGCAGACGATGCTCGCCAAAGACAGCGCGAAAGGCCGTCAGCTCCATCGCATCGTTGTAAACGGTACCGGTGCCGTGGGCGCTGATGGCAGAAACCCCATCGGGGCACAGAGCCGCCTTCGCCAGGGCCTCTCGGATCGCAAGAATCAGGCCGCTGCCGTCTCGGGCCGGTGCGGTGATGTGGTTGGCGTCGTTGGCCACCCCCCAGCCGAGGACCTGGCCCAGGGGGGAGCGGCCTTCCCGCCGGGCCCGCTGGGGACTCATCAGCAGCAGGGCGGCCGCTCCCTCGCCGAGGGTGAGTCCTGCCCGCTCCCGATCGAAGGGGCGACTCGGCTCGGGAGAGAGGGCCCGCAGGGCTGAGAAGCCGGAGAAAACGAATTCGCTCACCAGATCGAGGCAGCAGACCAGAACAGTCTCGGCCCGCCCCGAGGCGATCAGGGCGGCCCCCCGGGCCACGGCGATGGTGGAGGAGGCGCAGGCGGCATTGATGTTCACGCCTCCGTCGGTGAGCGCAAAACGGTGGGCAATGGCCTCCAGTATCGCCTCCGGAAGCATTTCGCGGGGCCGGACCTCCCCCCCCCTGCTCAACCGCTCCAGGACGTCGATCCCCCCCTTGGTGGTGGCGACCAGAAGCCGGCTCTCCGCAGGGACCGGCGCGAAGCCGTCAAAAAGTCGCTCGAGCATGGGATGAAGAAGCGTTTCCCCTTCCCCCCTGACCAGCCCCGGAACGCAGGAGGCGAGGTGCGCCTGGTAGGCACCGGTGGCAAAACGGGTCACCGGGGCGATGGCCGAATCCCCCGCCAGGAGGCGCCGCCAGCTCTCCTCCAGGCTGTCCCCGAGACCGGTGACGGCGGCGGCATCGGTAATCCAGACCGGTATCATTCCACCTCCCCCAGCCGCCATCGGGCACAGAACTCCTGGTAGAAGGGGGGGGCCAGAAGCAGCAGGCTGTGGTCCTGATCCATCATCATCTGGACCGTGTAGCCCGTGGTTGTCACCTGCCCCTCGTCGTTGCGCAGGATGAATTCGAAGTTGAGTCGGGCGGCCTCGGACCAGTGGAGGATCCCCTCAATGGAGAAGGCTTCACCGAAACGGAGGGGACGATGATAATCGAGGTGCATCTTCTTGATCGGCGCCAGGATGCCCTGGCGATAGAAGTCCATGTACCCGACGCCGTAGCGCTCGCCAAGCGCGACCCGTCCATCCTCGAAATAGCTCGGGTAGCGGCCGTGCCAGACGATACCGAGGGGATCGACTTCCTCAAAGCGCACCACCCGCGACACCTGCACCCGCAGAGGGAGAGGATCCCCGGGCTGGGGCCGAAAATAAGGCTTGTTCATTGTGGATCTCCGGCGCCGGCCAGGTGCAGCACGAAAGTGGCGGCCAGAGCTCCCTGCAGCATCAGACGCCCCTCCACCACCGGCTGCTCCCCTCCCTCGCGCTCCCGGCAACGCACCTCGAGCTCCTGCAGCGGGAGGAGTTGAAGAAGAAATTTGGCATGGTCGACCCCGCGAAGGGAAAAGGACCGCCCGTTCCCCCTTTCAAAGAGGGTCTGAGCCATGCGCACCTGAACGACCGCCGGCACGATGGGATAGCCTGGAAAGTGTCCGGCGAAACCGGGGAAATCCTCCGCGAAACGGTACCTGCCGACCAGCTCCCCGTCCGCCTCTCGCCGCGGCTCTTCAAGCGCCGCTGCCTCAATGGCCGCCTTAAGTCGCATCATCGCTCCGTTTAACGCTTTCGAGCCAGAGGATCAGACGGTAGCCTGCGATCCGGTCCTCCAAGACAATCCCAGAGGGATACGCTACTCCGTCCTCGACACGATATTCAAAAAAACGCACTCGCCACTCCTCCCCTTCCCCCGCCGCCCGCGTCTCCAGCCATTGCGGGCCAATGCCGCCAAAGACAAAGGTGAGGGTTCCCCCGGCCTCCCGGCGCCGCAGGCGGTACTCCAGGGCGTCAACCTCCAGCGCATCCTCTCCGGCGGGGCGGGGGGTCAAAAAGATGCGGCGCACCGAGGTCGCCACCGCCTCGGCAAAACCAGGGAAGCGTGCCAGCTCGGGAAGAACGAAGTGCTCCTCGACCCCCTGGCTGTTCACCGTCAGGTCGAAGAACTTGACCCCCAGATCGTTCAACGCCACCAGCCGGGCTGTGAGGGTTGATGAATCGAGCACCATGAACCCGACCAACGGCAGTTTGCGCCCACGGAACTCGAAGAGGACCGTTTGGCGTATCCGCAGGGTTGCAGGCTGCCCGGTCCAGGTGCGGGCCGCAAGCTCGGCCGCGGAGACTCCCGGTCGCGTAGGGACGGGTTCCGTGACGGCAAAGGGAAGAGGAGTGCACCCGCAGAGCAGGGCCGCAGCAAGCAGCAGAGCGCCAAGGACCCGGTTCACTTCACCCCTCCCCGGTGAAGCGCCGGGATCACCAGCAACGCCGCCGGGATGGCGGCGCCGATCCCAAGCAGCACCGTAACCCCGATGGAATGCAGGGCGGGATGACGGGCCAGCACCAGGGCCCCGAAACCGGCCAGGGTCGTCAGGCCCGAAACCAGCACCGCCCGATCGACGGATCGATTCATCCCCTGCGCCAGCTTGCAGACCATGAAGATTCCGTAGTCGACCCCCAGGCCGATGACGAGAATGGTGGCGACGACATTGAAGAGGGTAAAATCCAGACCCAGCGCCCCCATGGCCCCGAACATCACGGCCAGGCCCGTGCCGACGGGAACCAGGGCCAGAAGAACCTTGCCCGGGGACCGGAAGAGCCAAACGAGAAGCAGGGTCACGGCCAGGGAGGCCAGGGCGATGAATTGAAAGAAATCCCGACCGATGGCCCTCCCGACCTCTTGGCGGAAGCGGCTCTGGCTGACGAGTCTCCATGCCGGGTCGGCCTTTTCACCCTCCTCGACGATGGCAGCCACCTCGGCGGTGTCGGGGACCATGCTGAGAATCCGCACCATCCCCTCCTCCTCGAGAATCATGGCTTGCAGCAGCTCGCCCAAGCCGGCGGCGGTGAGGGCCTCGGCGGTCACCGGCGGCGGACTTTGCCCAAGCCCCTCGAGAAAGGGGGTGAAAGCGGCGGCGGAGAAGCCGAGGGTCTCGGCCTTTTGACTCAACTGACGCTTCGCCCGGGCTCCAGCCTCTCCCTGCCAGTAACCGTGCCATCGGGTACGATTGGCGGATTGGGTCGCCTCGGAGGGGAACAGGGGGGCCAGGCTGACAATTTGACCGGCCGGCAGGGAGGCCGAAAGACTCTCAAAAAGGCGGTCGTTGGCCGCCAGGGCAGACTGCAGACTCTCCCCTTCGGAAAAAATGAGGGCCTTGCCGCGCAAATCCCCCCAGGTCTCGCCAAGCTGTGCCTCGGCGGCAGCAAGCTCATCGGGGACCAGGCTCAGGGTGCGCAGGTCGCCGTTGAAATGAAGGCTGCTTCCCTGCCAGAGAGACAGCACCAGCAGCAGCCCCCAGACCAGGAGAATGGGGCGGCGACCTCGGTTGGCGGACGAAGATGCATCCTCCGGAGCCCGATCAGGCCCCTGGGTCGCCGGCACCAGATGCGGCAACACCACGAGGGAGAGAAGCAGCGAGACCGTCAGCCCGACGATGGCAAAGACCGCCAGCTGTCGCTGCCCGGGAAGATCGGAAAAGAGCAGGACGGCAAAGGCGGCCACCGTCGTCAGGCCTCCGAAGACCACCGGACGGGCCACTTCGCCCACGATCTTATCGGGTTCGGCCCCGCCCTGGCGCAGGGCGAAATAGGTATGCAGGGCGTAGTCGACCGAAATCCCGAGCAGGACGGCCCCGAAACCAATGGTGACCGCCGATACCGAGGGGTAGACCAGCGAGACCGCCACGGCCGCCAGGCAAAGGACCGAAAAGGGGATGAGAAAAACGAAAATCGCCCGCCAGTGCCTCAGATAAAGAAGAAAGAGGGCGAGAATCGCGAGGGAGGAGGCACTGAGGATGACCAGGAGGTCCTTCTTGATCGCCTCGGCGTTGGCCAGGGTATAGCGATGCCCACTGACCAGGGTGGCCTTTATGGAAGGGGGCAGCTTGCCCGCAGCCTCCTCGAACTCGGCGAGAAGCTTTCCTGCTCCGGCCGAATCGGTAATCGCGACGGGCGTCTCTGCAATCAGCAGCGAATGTCGTCCGTCGGCGCTGACAAAATGTCCCCCCTCCAGGCGCACCTTGGGGATGAGATTGACATGCCCCATCTTTTCCAGCGAAAGCTTGTGAAGGGCGAGGGGGTCTTTGCGGATGAGCCCCTTGAGGGCCCAGCCTTCAGGGGACAGAAGCTGCCGATAGCTCTCGGAAAGACGCTCTCCGACCCCCCCCTCATCGAGATCGGCGGCCAGCCTCGACAGGTCCCCATCGGTGAAGAGGCTTGGCAGGGCCTCGCTCAGCCAGGGCAAAAGACGCTCCCCCCCGAGGCCTGCGGGGCCGGTCACCACACGATTGAACAAGGGAGAGGAGAGAGAGTCGGCCAGCCGGTCCGCCGACTCTCCAAGGAGGACCCTGCCCGCCTCGTCCCTGGCTTCCAGATCGATGACAACCTTGCGCAGCATGGGGGCACGCTGCAGCAGGCGAAAATCGACGGATACCGAGGAGTCGTCATCGGGGAGCATCGACTCGATGTTCTCCTCCATCCGCACCCCCTGGAAACCCAGAACGCTCGCCAGCAACAGGACCACCGTGCCGGCAAGGAGCGAGCGCCTTCGGCGGGAGAAGAAGCGGTAAGTTGTCGAGAAAACCCCGTTGACGTCCATCACTCTCTAGAACAGATCCCCGGCAAGCGGTTTATTGAGCATCGTATTCTCAAAACGGATGCGGGTGAAATCCCCGTCCTTCTCATGAACCTCCACCACCTGGACGTGCCGGCCATCGGCCGAAAAGACGATCTGGAGGTGGTCAAGAAAATTGGCGGCGACGGTGGTCGGCTCGAGCCGCAGTTTCACCGGGGTCTCATCGAGCAGAACGATGCGATATTCCTTGCGCAGCGATGTGAAATCGGCCCGGGTCCAGGCGAGGAGTTGGGCGGCGACGATTTTCATCACCGGCTCGCGACTGATGTCGAAGGCTTCGGTTTCACCGGTGCGGCTGTGCCAGCGCCGCCCGGTTTGCCCGTTGAGAACGAAGCCCGCCTGCACAGGCAGGGTGAGCTCCCAGCGCAGCCGATCCTCCCGGGCAAAATAAAAACGTCCCCGGGAGACCAACACTTCCCGGAAAACCGTCAGGTGCTTTTCCTGAACGAAATCGCTCTCCAGAGTCTGCACGCCCGAGGCCAGTTTCTCGATCCGCGCCAGAAGCGGGTCAAGAGACCCGGAAGCCGCCGCCGGAAAGGGTCCGCCCATGGCGAAAAAAAACATCAGAGTCGTCGCTGCGAATCGTCTCATTCCCTGCTCTGCTCCTTCTGGGGGACCGGGGGCACCCAAAGCTTGAGGGTTCCGGTGGCGAGCACCTCATCACCCCTTCTGACCTCCCCCTCGGCGATGGCAAAACCCTCGATGCTCGCCACGGTCCGGATCGAAACCTCGAGACGGTCGCCCAACCGGGCCCTTCCCTGCAGATGCGAGCGGCGGATCCCCACCAGAAAGCCCTGGCCCACCTCCCCGCCCCGCTGAAGATCTGAGTACCCCTTCACAGCGGCATAGGCCTGGGCGAGGATTTCGAGCATCGCAACCTCGTCGAGATAGCCACCGGCATCCAGAAAGAGATGGCCGGCCGCCACCTCCGCCTCGACCGTCCCCCCCCCATCGGCAAAGCTCAGCAGACGATCGACCAGACGCATGGGGAGGCGGTGGGGAATCAGCGACTCAGCCGGGATCGGCAAGGTCGTCTCAACTGCCATGGGGCCCTCCAGAATCGTTGGCCGGCGATCCGGCTACAGCCAGTAAACCTGAAGATCGTCGAAGATCTGACTGGAAAAAAGGAGCTTGCGGAACTTCACAAGATCCTCGTGGAAGATTCGCTCGTTGTCGTAGACGGAAAACTCCCGTGCCAGGATTTCGTAGATACGTCCGATTCCAGTTCCCAACCCCGCCGCATTGCGGAAGGAGAGGGCCTGAAGGTCGGTCAGGATCTCGAGGGTCAGAATGTGCTTGGCGTTGCTGACCGCGCGGAAGGCCTTGCGGGCTGCCACCGTCCCCATGCTCACCACATCCTGGTTGGACGCGTTGCAGGAGATGGAGTTGGTGCTCACCGGCCCTGCGAGTTGCCGGTTTTCCGCGGTGGTGGAGGTCGCCAGATACTGGGCACCCATGAAACCCATGGTCAGACCGAGGGTCCCGGGGATCAAGAACTCTGGCAACCCCTCGTTGAGATGCTTGTCGAGGAACTTGTTGGTGCGCCGCTCCGATATGTTGCACAGGGTGGAGATGGCAATACACAGGGAATCCATGACAAAACCGATGCTCTGGCCATGAAAATTGCCGCCATGAATGATCTTTTTCTTCTCGGGGATGATGATGGGATTGTCGTTGGAGGAGTTGGCCTCGGTTTCCACGGTACGCGTGGCGGCCGCGATCGCCTCTGCCACCGGCGCGAGTACCTGGGGGGTGCAGCGCACCGAATAGACATCCTGGACGTTGATGTCCGTCTCGAAGACCGGCCCGCCTTTCTGCTGCTTGCGGATGCGCTCGTGCATGTTGGCCCGCAGGGTGATGTTTTTTGACCCGTGGTAGAGGTTGCGGATCGTCTGCGCGATCTCGACCTGACCGGCATGGGGCTTGACCAGATGCAGATCCTCGTCGAAGGCGTCGTCGATTCCACCGAAGATCTCCAGTGCAAAGGCACCGGTCACGCAACTGATCCGCAGAAGTTTCTTGGCGCCGAAGAGGGCGAAGGCGGCAAGGGCGGTCATGGCGCTGGTGCCGTTCATCAGGGCGATCCCCTCCTTGAAGGAGAGACGCATCGGAGACAGGCCGAGGGAGGCATACACCTCCGCAGCCCCGCGCAGCTCACCCTGGTAGAAGACCTTCCCCTCGCCGATGATCCCCAGGGACATGTGCGCCAGGTGAATGAGATCTCCGGAGGCTCCGACGCTGCCGCATTCGGGAATGTACGGGGCGATGCCGCGGTTGATCATCTCCTGCATGAAGTGAAGCAGTTCGAGGCGAACACCGCTGTATCCCTTGACCAGGGTATTGAGGCGCACCACCAGGACGGCCAAGGCGATGTAAGGCTTGAGGGGATTGCCGAGGCCGGCGGCGTGGCTGCGGATCAGGTTGACCTGCAGGGCCTGGATCTCGTTGTCTTCGATGATCTTGTTGCACATCGGCCCAAAGGAGGTGTTGACGCCGTAGATGATGCGCCGTGCCCTTACCTCCTCTTCCAGAAACTGCCGGCTGGCCCGACAACGCTCGAGCGCGGCGGCATCGAGGGCCACCTGCTTGTCCCCCACCCCGATGGCGACGATATCTTCGATGGTCAGGTCATTTCCGTTCAAAACGACGGTCGGACGCTCAGACATGGTTTTTGTAGTCCTTGTAAGTTGAATGATTCGAGCCGCCTCGCCAGGTCACGGCTGGACTGCGGAACGGCGATAGTCGAAAAAGATGACGGGTTTGCGCTTTTCTCCCTGAAGGGTGCGTCGCGCGACTTCTTCGGGGGTAGTGAGGACGACCTCGGGTTTGAAGCGGATGCGGGCGGCGATCCTCTCGGCGACCGCCTCGGCGTTGAGTCCCGGCTCCCGGGTTCCCGCCACCACGCGGATGCGGTCGGATAGCTCGAATTCGTCATAGACCTCGAGAAAGTAGCCCTCGATCCCCTTCAGTTCCTGAAGAACCGAGAAAATGGCCGGAGGATAGACGGTGGTCCCTCGGCATTTGAGCATCTGCGCCTTGCGCCCCAGGACCGGCCCCAGCCGGGGGGTACGACGGCCGCAGGAACAGGTCTCGGCGTGCAGGGTGGCGATATCTCCAGTTCTGTATCGCAGCAGCGGCATCCCCGTGACCCGCAGGGGGGTTGCAACCACTTCTCCGGGCTCCCCCGGAGGCAGCTCACGCCCCTGCTCGTCGACCACTTCGACAACAGCCAGCTCGGGGTGGAGATGCCCGCCCCTCCCCTCGACGCAGTCGGTAAAGGCCGTGGCCATTTCGGTGCTGGCGTAGGTGCCGTAGATCTGCGCTCCCCATTGCTCCTGCAGCCGTACTCCGAGGGCCGACAGAGAAAGGTCGGCCGACCTCACCGGCTCGCCGATGCAAATGAGCCTCCCCACTCCAAGCCTCGCGGGGTCAACCCCTTCCTCCCTGAGACGGGTGCCCAGAAGAGCGAGCAAGGAGGGGACTCCGACCATGGCCGTGGGCTCGTAGCGGCGAACCATTTCACCCAGCATGGGAACGCTGCTTGAGCCGCCCCGGATCGCCATCGCCCCGATCCGGGCCAGGCCGAGAAAATAGGCGAGTCCGGCCATGAAACAGCGATCGAGGGTGGCGGCGATCAGAACTCGGTCATCCTGACCGAGTCCGGCGCACCGAAAGGAAACCTCCTCGTTGAAAGCGACCCGCTCCAGATCCTGCCGGGTCTGCATCATGGCCACCGGCTTGCCGGTGGTCCCCGAGGTCAGACAGAGATCGACGATCTCTTCCCTGCCGGTGCACAAAAGCTCCTCGTTCCAATTTTCGAGATCGGACTTGGTCGTGAAAGGGAGCAGCGAAATCTCGGAGACCCCCCCGATGGCCTCCGGGTCGATGCCCTGGGCGGCGAAGATCCTCCGATAGTAGGGAGAATTCTCTGCCAGGTAGCGAAGGTGCCGCCGGAACAGTTCGTCCTGCCGCTCGCGAAGGCCATCCCCCGGGGATGCTTCCAGATGAAAGGTCCGCTGAGCGTCAAACATGGCAACCGGCCCTCACCCCTCCTGCCCGAGGCGCATTTCAGCAAGGTTGCGGGCGATCATTTCCTTGACCTTCTTCCTCATCCGCACATGCCCCTCTGGGCCAGGAAAATCCCCGGGATCGACGGGTTCCAGAGCGCGCAGGGTCACCGCGGCCGGCCGCAGCCAGAAACGGCCGGGGGGGAGCAGGGTGTCGGTGCCGGTGATGCACAGGGGCACCACCGGGCGCCCCGTTTCGACGGCAAGCCGAAAAGCGCCGCTGTAGAAGTGCTGCAGCTGCCCGTCCCGACTGCGGTGCCCTTCAGGGAAAAAGAGTACCGAGCCCCCCTCCTCCAGGATCCGCCGGCCGCTCCGGGAAATCTCCTCCCACTCCCAACTCTCCACGTTGAGGTACTCCGCCAGGCGCATGAAATAGGAGTACCAGAACATCCTGAAGGGCCACGCCCGAACCGCAAAGGCGACGTCGAAAAGGGGGAGCAGGGCCATGCAGTAGGTGTCGAAGAAGGAGAGATGGTTGATGACCAGGATCCCCGGGCCGGGGTTCCACCCCCTGGGAAACCCCTCCCTGCGAAAGCGGACGAAGGGGGACATGATGACCATCCACCCCCGGCCGTAGATCCAGATGAAATGCCGCATGATCCTTCCCGGACTCCACCCTGTCACCACTTTCCAGAGCCCGAAGCCCAAAGGGAAGAGGATCACGCCGAGCAGAGTCCAGAGGGCTATGAGGGGAAAGGCCGCCAGGTTCATCGCAAGGAAGACCGGCCGGGCGAACAGTTTCTTTTTCACGCAGACCTTGTTGACTTGGAAGGCTTCGACCCGGGGCACTTAGGCCTTCTTTTCCAGCTGACGCTTCTTGTCGATGACGAAACGGTGAATGTCGCCGAGGGTGCGGATTTCGCGGATGGCTTCCTCTTCGCGGATCTTGAACCCGAAGGCCCCCTCGAGGACGATGACCATATCGACGGTATCGAGGCTGTCGAGTCCGAGGTCGTCGTAAAGGGTGGTGTCGGGTGTCATCTCAGAGAGCTCGAGCTCGAACTCCTCGGCCAGCGAGGTGTTGATCCGTTCAACGATTTGCTGATCAGTCATGAAGGTATCTCCTTAATACGATCGATGAATTGACGCCGCCGAGGGCGAAGTTGTTTTTGATAACCGCATTGACCGGCCCCTTTTCCACCTGCCGCAGATAGTTCAGGGGGCTGCAGGCCGGGTCGACATTGTGCAGGTTGAGTGTGGGGACAAGGGCGCCGCGGCGCATCATCTCGACACTGGCCAGCAACTCGATGGACCCGCTGGCCGCCATGGTATGTCCCATATGTCCCTTGAGGCTGCTGACAGGCACCCGGGACCCGAAGATGGCGTAAATGGCCTCGCTCTCCGCCACGTCACCCTGCTCGGTCGCCGTGGCGTGGGCATTGACGTAATCGACCTCGTCTGCCGCCATGCCAGCCTCGGCCAGCGCCAGACGCATGCAGCGCTCCATCGCTTCGGCATTGGGGTTGGCGATGTTGGTCGGATCGGAAATGGTGGCAAAACCGACGACCTCTGCGAGGATCGGCACCTCTCGTGACAAGGCCGAATCGAGGGACTCGAGAAGGACAACGCCAGCCCCTTCGGCGCAGACCACGCCGTCGCGCTCCCGGTCGAAGGGGCGCGGGGTCTGGGTCGGGGAGTCGTTGAAGCGCAGGGAAGCGGCGTTCATGATGTCAAAGGTGGCGGCCGTCAGCGGGTGGAACTCGTCCGCCCCTCCGCAGAGCATCTGTTCCTGCCGCCCCAGGGCGATTGACTCGTAACCGTAACCGATGGCGTGACAGCCGGTGGAACATGCCGCCGAGGGGGCAAGGATGCGGCCGGTGATTCCCAGGGTCTGGGCCACGTTGGCGGCACAGGAATGGTTCATGATCTGGAAGAAGAAGGTCGACTTCATCCGCTCCAGGCTGTGATCGGTGAAAAAATCCCGGAAAAACTCTTCCGTCGTGCCGGTGCTCCCCACGGTGGACCCGATCGAAACCCCCAACCGTCCGCTGCCGCACTCTTTCTCGGAAAAGCCTGCCTGGGCCAGGGCATCATGGCAGGCGAGGGTGGCATAGACCGACATGGGTGACATGGAGCGGCGAAACTTGCGGGGTATTTCCTTCGGATCGATCCCCGGCACCAGGGCAGCCACCCTGGTGCGGAGGCCGCCGACCTGGTCGAGCTCGGGAATGTTTCTGACCGCGCTTCGCCCCTCCAGAAGGGCGTCGATCAACGTGTCCCCCCCCCGACCGAAGGGGGAGACCGAACCCATGCCAGTGATCACCACACGTTTCAGCGACATAACTTCAATTCCTTTCGCATCCTGTCGTGCCCCAGAATGTTTCCGCAGACGAGGTAGCCGGAGAGCACCGCGCCGAGAACCCCCGGCGCCACGACCCCCTGGCCGGCCAGCCAGACTCCCGGGATGCGGGTGGCGGGTTGGGGGTTGAATTGTCCGGCCTTGTGCTTGACCCCGTAGAGACCACCTCGGGGCGCCTGGGTGAAGTCGCGCATGGTCAGGGGGGTCGCCCCTTCCCTGAAAAGGCACTGCCCCTTCAGCTCCGGGATCTCTCCCTCGATGCGACTCCAGAGGCGACCCATCACCTCCTCTTTGTACCGCCGGTAGGCTTCGGGCCGGCTTCGACTCCCGGAATCCGCCCAGCGCTCAACCTCCCGGTAGTCGGCGGGACAGATGACGATCAAGCCGCCGGCCCCATCTCCCCCTTCCGCCGGCGATGCGGCGGTGACGTAAAGACAGCGCCCCTCGAGGCTCCCTTCGGTCAAAACCGGCGGCCAGGACTCCTCCCCGCCGAGAAAGAGATTTCTTTTGTTCAGACGGTCCACCGGCTTCTCGGTCACGGCGTAAAGGACAAATGCCGAGGCAGTCTCCTCCAGTCTTTCCAGCCGATGGCGATAGGCGGGACGCAACGATGCATCGCGCACCAGATTCAGAAAGAGGTGGGGATGGATCGTGGAGACGCAGCCGCTGCAGGGCAGGTCAGTGCCGTCCTCGAGCCGTATCCCGGAAAGGCCGCCCGACGGGGAGAGCAGAACCTTCTCCGCCCCCCTCCCCAGGAACAGCTCAACCCCCAACTGGCCGAGCCGTTTCTCAAAGGCCTTGGCCAGGCTCAGCCCCCCGCCCCGCAATCCGTACACCGACTGGTAATAGGTTCCGACCACGGCGGCATGCTGGGAAAAGGAGACCTCTTCCGGCGACACCCCGTAGAGAAGGGCGTGGAGGGAGAGCAGCCTCTTGAGAGGGGCGGACGCCGTCAACCGGTCGAGAACCTCGCCCAGGGTTTCGGAATGCACCTGTCCGAGGGCCGAGAAGCTCTCCCAGGACGCGTCGAGGTTGAGGTAGGGAAAGGTGTCGCAGACCTCGCGGACCTTGCGCAAATACTCGGCCACCCCCCGGGCTTCACTGGGGAAGGCGTCGCTGAGGGCCTCTCCCAGGGACTCATAGCCGAAAGGGAAGCCAAACTCCTTCTCGGTGCCAGGTCCGCGATAACCGTCGAAGCCGGCCTGGTCGAAGGGGTATTTGGAAAGATCGCCGGAGAGCCCCAGATGGCGGAAGGAGAGGTCGAGTGTTTCCCCATCCCCGAGGCCACCGGTGTAGTGAAAGCCCGTATCGAAATAGACCCCCTTGCGGGAAAAGCCGCGCAGCAGGGGGGCGAGCTTCGGCGCCTTCTCCACCAGTGCCACCCGAAATCCGGCCTGGGCCAAAAGCACCGCGGTCGTCATCCCGGAAACGCCGGCGCCGATGACCACGTAGTCGAAGCTCATTCGGAAAACCTCAGGACCAGGCAGGAGTTGGTCCCTCCAAAACCGGCCGAATTGCAGAGTACATGCTCCGGGGGTCGCGGTTGCACCTCGGTGACAATTTTCAGTCGGGCCGAACTCTCGTCCGGAGTTTCGAAATTGGCGTTGGGCGCGATGAACCCCTGCCGAGCCATGATCGTCGAGTAGACGACCTGGGAGGCGCCGGACATCCAGAGTTCATGCCCGGTCATCGACTTCAGTGACGACACCCAGGGGGTCCGGTTTCCGAAGACGGCGACGATGTTGTCCGCTTCAGCCGCATCTCCCGCCGGGGTTGAAGTGGCGTGGGCACAGAGATAGTCGATATCGGCCGGCGTCCTGCCCGCTCCCTCCAGGGCCTTGCGCATCGCCCGCTGCAAGCCGTCCTGGCTCGGCACCGAAAGGTGGCTGCCATCCGAGGAGAAGGCGTAGGAGCAGACTTCGCCGAGGATGGTGGCGCCCCGGGCCTTGGCCAGGTCATATCGCTCCAGGACCAGGGCTGCCGCCCCGCCGCTCGGAACCAGGCCGTCACGATTGGCGTCGAAGGGACGGCTGGCGGCGTGGGGCTCATCGGTGCGGGTGGAAAAGGCGTTCAAGGCGTCGAAACTGCACATCGATTCCCAATTCACTTCCTGCGCCCCGCCGCAGATCATGCGCTCCTGGCGACCCAGGGCGATGAGATCGGCGGCTTGACCGACGGCATGCCCACCGCTGGAGCAGGCACTGCTGATGGTCCAGCAGGCGCCTCGGGTCTGCAGCAGGGTGTTGAGATTCATGGTGATGCAGGAGGTCATGGAACGAAAGACAAAACCGCTGCCGATCTGTTTCGTTTCCCCCTTCTCGCGCAGGATGTCGACCTGTTCGATGGCGGCGATGCAGCTGGAGTCGCAGCCGAAGATCATTCCCGTATTCTCGTTCCGGATCTCTTCCTCTTCCAGGCGGGCCAACGCCAAGGCATCCCGGGCGGCGGAGTAAGCGTGGATGGCGAAGTCGGGCATGGTTTTTCGCTGTTTTTTGGACAGCACGGCGGCGGCGTCAAACCCCCGAATCGCGCCGGTCAAGGGACTGCGGAAGCCAAGCCGGAGCCGCTCTTCGTCAACAACGATCCCCGACCGTCCCTGGCGCAGAGCATCCCCGACAGTGGTCAAATCCTGCCCGAGGCAGGAGACGATACCAATTCCCGTAATAGCGACCCTGTACATGGATCCCTTCCGATGGTGGATAAAATCGATAGTGGACTTCTATGGGAGGATGCCCGGTGACCGATGGAAGGATCTACATGTAAGCGCCGCCATTGACGGAGAATACCTGGCCTGTAATGTAGGTTGCCTTCTCGGAGCAGAGGAAACTGACCATGTCCGCCACCTCCTGGGGTGTCCCGATCCGCCCCAGGGGAATCATGGGGAGAATTCGTTCCCGGGGGAGATCCTGAATCATCTCCGTCTCGATGAAACCGGGAGAAACGGCATTGACCAGGACGTTCCGCCGGGCCACCTCGGCCGCCAGGGACCGGGTCGCGCCGATGAGGCCGGCCTTGGCCGTGCTGTAGTTGACCTGGCCGGGGACGCCACTTTCTCCAGAGGTGGACACGATATTGATGATCCTGCCTTGCCGCCTTTTCAACATCTGTGTGAGTACCGTCTTGGTTGCGTAAAAGAATCCGTCCAAATGAACCGCGAGGACATCCTTCCACTCCCGATCCTTCATCCAGACCATCAGGCCGTCGCGGGCAAAACCGGCGTTATTGACCAAGGCGAAGGGAGTTGCCGTTTCCAGCAGGGGCTCGAGTGCCTTTCGCGTCGCCTCTGCATCGGCCACATCGAAGGGAAGCAGGCGGCATTGGCCGCCTGCTTCCTCGACCTTTCGGGCCACCTGCTCGGCGGCCTTCGAATCACTGCGAAAATTGAGCCAAATATCAAAACCGTTTCGGGCCAAATCCACGGCAATGGCGGCGCCTATTCCTTTGCTCCCGCCGGTTACAAGGGCTATTTTCCGTTTTTCTTCCGAACCCATCGCTCTCCCCCGTCTCCTTCAGCCGCTTTCTGAAAATAGTGGCCCGAATCAATAAGGCAAAAAACCTTTTCTAATCCTTGACTTTGACAACCTTCCCGTCCTCCCCGAACTCGACGGCGATAGTGCCGAACCGATTGGTCCAGTAAACCCAGACCGGGGCGTTCAAGGAAGGAGTTTTATGGGCCGCGGGATAACCAAGGGCTGTCATGACACCGTCCCTGGTCATGCCGACCAAAGCCTTCCCTTCCTTGATCCCTTTCTGGTCTACGCTGGAAAACTTTTTGGCCGGGACGGCATCGGGTGAAGTGATTAAGGAAATATACTCATTCACCTTCATCCCCATGCGGGGCTCACTGTATTCGAAATCAACCAGGAAATCTTGATTTTTGCTGACAAAGGAAAAACTTCGTCCTGATATTTTAGTGATCGTTATCGGAGATCCGGCCGGAACGATCAAATGAACTGGACCTGGATTCGTATAATTTGCATAGCTTGCTTGATAAACCTTATTGCCTCTTCTGTCCAATTGTTGCTGGACGTGAATGTTGTACTTGGTATACGCAGCCTTCTCGATTGCAACAGCAGGAACACAACCAACCAGGCAAAAACTGAAGAATAAAACAATTGCCCATATACCCCTGGATCTTTGCTTAGACGCGGACATCATTACCTCCCCCTAATGATTTATTTTCTCTGCGGAACAGATCCCTCACTCTTTCCGAGAAAACTCCACGCGGCTTCTTAGCAAAAATGGTACCTTTGGTCAACCTAGATTTACCGACCCACTCTTCCCTGCGTCCAGAATACATTACCTTGCGGTTGCAGATCTACCCACCTTCACCCCTGTCATTTCCATGACACGGTTTTCCAGTGGCAATCCATGGCATGTTCCACCGTTGGGATCGCCCCGGATTCCCTGCTCACATCTACGACAGACAGCGATATCCGGGGTGAAAATTGAGACGCAAGAGGATGAGGATGGATGGGGAGAGAGGAACTCGGGAAGGATGTCAAGACCTTGGGGCGGTTGCTGGCAAGTGCGGCGCTTTCGGGGGTGGGGCGCTGGGGCGCAGCACCGCCCCCCAGCACCCCGATTGCGCCGGCGTCAGTCGGCCTTTTTCACCTTGGGGATGAAAATCTGCTCCGGGTCGAGAACCTCGTGGATCAGGTGGAGCTCTTGCCGGGTCGGCGGCAAGGTCTCCCCGCCGACCCGGGAGATGTCGAGATCGAACTGGCAGAGCCCCTTGATCTCCTCGGGGGTTTTTCCGGGGTGGCAGGTGTCGAGGTACATCCGGCCGCTTGGCTCATCGAAGCGGAAGACCCCGGCGGTGCTGATCACCGCCGAGGGCCCCCCGCGGAAGGCGGCGCCGTAGAGTTCGCGACGCGGTACCATCTCCCCCCCCGGCCACTGTTTGACCCGCCACCCGGGGCTGGTGATGTAGCTGACGTTTTCGACAAAGCGCCGTGGCTCGTGGACCATGATGAAGACGGTACGCCGGGCGAAGGAGTTGATGTCGGGATTGCCGCCGCTGCCGGTCAGGCGCAGCTCAGGGTTCAGGTAGTCGCCGATGCAGGTGGTGTTGACATTGCCGTACTGGTCGACCTCGGCGCCGCCCAGAAATCCGAGATCGACATAGCCGCGCTGGGCGATGCTGAAGGCGTCGTAGAGCCCCGAGGCGCGGGAGGCCCCCATCTCGCAGCGGGCGTCCCCGACGGAGGTCGGAATCTGCGGCGGACGCCCATCGAGGGTGCCGGCCTCGAAGATCAGCTTGAGGTTCGGTGCATGGGTCTTCTGCGCCAGCATGATCGCCACCATCGGCAGACCGGTGCCGGCAAAGACAATCTCGTGGTCCTGCACCTCGCGGGCGGCGGCGCAGCAAAGGAGGTCGGCGAGACCGAATTCTTCCGGGGATGCGTAGTCCTGGCTCATGTCAAAGCCCCCTTTTCACCGAGGTGGAATAGTTGAGTGCGGTATTCGCCCTGAGGCCCAGCATGCGGCCCCAGCCGAGTTTTTCCAGGTAGGCGAGGTGGTCGAGACCATGGATCCACTCCTGGGCGAAGGCGTCGTAGCCCTCCTGGGTGCGGGTCCTGCCGTAGAAGTCCTTGAGGAAGGCGCCATCGACGTCGTAGCGGCCGAACATCCCGGTGGGATGAGCACCGAAGGGGCATTCGAGGATATGGTCGACCTCGAAGCTGGGGATGGTGTTTTGGTCGGCCTGGCGGCGCAGGTATTCCTCGGGGACGATCTCCTCGGCCATGACGATGGTCAGATCGGCGGCGCGCGCCGCCTCGGGGTCGGAGTAATACTGGCCGCTGACCCGCACCGTCCCCTCCTCGCCGACCTGCTGCACGCACATCACGGCGATGTCGACCTTGGCCGCCGGCACCAGCACCTGGGCGCCGGCACCGTAGAAGGGATCCTCGGTGAAGACATACTTCTGCCTGGCGATGCGCTGGCCGTCCCGCCTGCCGGCCTGGCCGAGCATGTCGTAGGCGGGGTTGTGGATGTCCGTGCCCAGCGACGTCTGGGTCACCGCGTAGGGGGCTCCGCTGGCGGCAGCGGCGAAGCGGAACAGCATCTCGGCGTGGCTGTAGTCCTCGACGATCATCTCCTTGGCCCCGACCTTGCGCGAGAGGTTGGCGCCGTACTTGCCGTAGAGCTCGTGGCCGACCCAGCACGACTCCCAGATATCGACGCAACCGGCGCCGACCAGGAATTCGGTCTGCGGGCCGCCGTTGACCTCGATCAGGTGCAGACCGCGGCGCTGCTGGCGGATCAGCTCGAAGATGATCGCCATCGGCCGGCGCCAGATGGTGAAGCCCGAGAAGGTCAGGCTCGATCCGTCCTTGATGATCTCGGCGGCCTGCTGAAGGGTGATGCGTTTGTCAGTGCTCATACTCAACCTCCTGAAATGGGACCTATAAGTCCCATAGGACCCATGGGTCCCATGCGATGACAGTCCGATTGAAGCTGATCAGCCGAAATTCTTCAGAATCTCCCGCGCGATAATCACCCGCTGGATTTCGTTGGTCCCTTCGTAGATGGAGGTGATGCGGGCATCACGGGCGTAGCGCTCGACGGGAAAATCCTGGGTGTAGCCGTAACCGCCGAGCATCTGCAGCGCCTTGTAGCAGGCCTGGTTGGCCGCCTCGGTGGCGAACATCTTGGCCATCGACGCCTCCTTGGCGAAGGGCTTCCCCCGCTCCTTTCGGAAGGCGGCATTCATCAGCAGCAGCCGCGCCGCCTCGAGAGCGGTATAGGCATCGGCGACCATCCACTGGATCGCCTGGAAGTTGCTGATCTTCTGCCCGAACTGAGCCCGTTCGCAGGAGTAGCGGCTGGCGTAGTCCATGGCTGCCAGGCCGACGCCGAGGCCGAGGGACCCGATGCCGATCCGGCCGCCTGCCAATTCGCCGACCGCCGTTCGGAAGCCGTCGTTCTGCTTTCCCATCAGGGCGCTCTTGGGGACGCGGCAGTCGGCGAAGATGACTTCGTTGGTCGCCGAGGCGTGCTGCCCCATCTTCTTCTCCTCCTTGCCGATGATCAGCCCCGGGGTGCCGGCTTCGACGAGAAAGCAGCTGATCCCCTTCCCCTTCGGCGCGCTCCTGTCGGTCACCGCCCAGACGACGAAGACCCCGGCGTAAGGGGCGCTGGTGATAAAGAGTTTGCTGCCGTTGAGGATATAGCTGTCGCCGTCGTCGACGGCCTGGGTCGTCATCCCCGAGGGGTCGGACCCGGCACCGGTCTCGGTCAGGGCAAAAGCCCCCGCGGCGAATTCGCCGGAGCAGATCTTCGGGATGTAGGCGAGGCGCTGTTCCTCGCTCCCGATGGCCTGGATCACCTCGCAGACCATGTTGTTGACCGAGACCGTCACCGCCGTCGAGGCGCAGGCTTTGGATATCTCGGTCATGGCGACGGAAAAGGCGACCACCCCGGCTTCGGAGCCGCCGTAGAGGTCCTTGACGTTGAGCCCCATGAAGCCGAGCTCCGCCAGCTTTTTCAGGTTGGCCAGCAGGGCGCCGCGGTCGTTCCCCTGGTCGAGTTGGGCCGCCACCGGCTCGAGCTCGGCCCTGGCGAAGTCCCGGGCTGTCTCCTGGATCAGTTTCTGCTCTTCGGTCAGTTCGAGAAACATGGACTACCTCCGCATATCGGGTGAGGGGCGTGCTCGACGGGCCGCTGCCTACGGTTCCCGAAGGGCGACGATCGGCACATCCTGCTGCTGCCCCCAGGCCTGCCAATCCTCCGCGGGACGGGTCGCAAAGACGCGGCGATAGTCGTCTGCGGTCCGGATCCCGAGCGCCGTTTCCAACCGTTTCTTGAAATGGGGTTCGAGGGCCGCCACGGCCACCCAGCCCTTCTGCGCCTCGTAAAGATTGTATTCGGGCACCCCGCCGCCGAGGTTGGCCCCGGGGAGGGTCGTCTCGTAGCGCAGCGGTTCGGCCATGGCCGATGCAGCCTCGGACAGGGCGACTTCGGCATAGCCGGGGCCTTCGCCCCGCTCCCGCGCCAGCAGCAGGGCCAGGGCGGCGGAGACTGCCATCTCGGCGCCGGCCATGTCGGCCAGCAGCGTGCGCGGCATGTGGGGCGGGGTCAGCAGCCCGAGAGTGGCCTGGTAGGTCAGATCGTGGCCGGCCTCGTTCTGCCGCGGCGCTGGGTAGCCGACGATGGCGACCTGGCTGAGCCGTGGGCAGTCCCGCTGCAGCCTTGTCCAGTCGAGTCCGAGCCTCGCCAGGGCCGCCGGGCGCGAGGCGGTGATCAGCAGGTCGGCCTTGACCAGGAGGCGGCCGAGGCGTTCCCGGTCATGACTTGTCTTCAGATCGAGGCGCATGACCGTCTGGTCGGCCGCCAGATCCCGGTACCAGCCGGCATGGTAGCTCGCCATGGGATCTCCCGCCGGGGGTTCGACCTTGACCACCGTCGCTCCCAGCGTCCGCAGGCGTCGAGCCGCTTCCGGGCCCGGGAGGTTGAGAGCCAGGTTGACCACGCGCATGCCCTCAAGGGTTGCCATGTCGCTTCCTCCCTTTCCTCCCCCAGGGGCAGACCTTGATGCAGATGCCGCAAATCGGCTTTTCGATCTGCGGCAGGTTCTTGAATTCGTTGACCAGCAGCTCGGCGCATTTGCTGAAATCAAGCGCCTCCTCCCGGGAGGCGTAGTGGAATTCGACATTGACGTTTCGAATCGCCTGGGCCACGCAGGCTTCCGTGCAGGCCCGGCAGTTTCCACAGCGGTTTTTAAGGGGGCTATCGGCATCCAGCGGCAGGTCGGTGAGAACCGTCGCCAGCCGCACCCGGGGGCCGAACTCGGGGGTGACGATGAGGAGGCTTTTCCCCTGCCAGCCGAGACCGGCGGCATTGGCGACCGCCTTGGCCGAGAGGTGGGAGGTGAAATGGACCATGTCGAGGGGGAGGGAGGCCGGTATCGGCAGGGCGTTGCCCCCCTGATCCTCGATCCAGTCGCTGAGCTTGAAGGCAATGGTGTCGAGCAGGGCGTTGGCCTGCTGGTAGACCTGCGAATAGAGCGGAGTCGGGCGGTCCTCGAGCTGCTCGAAGACGGCGCTGGGGAGCTTGACGGCAAAGGAAACGGCGCGGGTGTAAGGGGCGAGCAGATCGGCCGGGGTCGTCTCGATCCCCGCCAGCAGCTCCAGATCGGCAACCCCGACCAGATTGGCGCCCAGGGCCCGTGCCCGCCGCTTGAGACGTTCTGTCAGTGACCTCTGCGCTCCCGACATCCCCACCTCCCGCTGCCCGCCGCCTACTTCTCGATGCCGACTCGGGCCTGCACCCCTTGGGCATAGTAGTGCTTGACCTCGCGCATCTCCGTCACCAGGTCGGCGGCGGCCATGACCCTCTCGTCGGCGCCGCGCCCCGTCAGGACCAGCTCCACCGTCGCCGGCTTGGCCTCCATGAGCCCCAGGATGGACTCGACCTCGATCAGACCGAACCAGGCGGCGCCGTTGATCTCATCGAGGATCACCAGATCGTACTCCCCGCCGAGGAGGGTCTGCCGTGCCAGCTCCAGGGTCTCGCCGGCGATGCGGACATCCTCGGGATCGAGTCGGTCGCGGTGAATCCAGCCGTCGCGCCCGGTCTGGTGGATGATGAGCCGGGGAAGGTAGCGGGCCGCGGCGAGATGCTCGCCGTAGGCGCCCCCCCCCTTGATGAACTGGATCATGCAGACCTTCAGCCCCCGGCCCACGGCCCGCAGCGCCAGCCCCAGGGCGGCGGTGGTCTTCCCCTTGCCGTTTCCGGTGTAGACCTGGATCAGGCCGCGCTCCAGGCTCATTTCGCCAGCCTTGCGGTGAGGGCCGGCACGAACTGCAGCACGTCGGCGACGACCAGCACGTCGGCGACCTCACCGATCGGGGCGTCCTTGTCCTTGTTGATGGCGACGACGAATTCCGATTTCTTCATCCCCGCCAGATGCTGGATGGCTCCGCTGATGCCGCAGGCCACGTAGAGCTTGGGGGCGACGCTCTGGCCCGTCGTGCCGACCTGGTGACCGTGATCCACCCAGCCGGCGTCGACCACCGGCCGGCTCGCCCCGAGTTCGCCGCCGAGGGCCTTGGCCAGAGCCTCGATGAGGGGCACGTTCTCCTTTTTGCCGATGCCCCGCCCGGCGCTGACGATGACCTCGGCCCGGGTCAGATCGACCCCCTTGGCCTCGGCCGGCTCGTAGCCGACGAATTCGATTGCAGACGCCCCACCCTCGACCTCCAGGGGCTCGATCTGCGGCGTCCCTCCCGGCGGCTGGGCCGTGAAGGCTCCGGCCTGGATCGTCAGGACGGTGCGCTGCGTCGCCGGCTTCACCGCGCGCCGCATCTTGGCGTTGCAGCAGCCGACCTCGTAGCCCCCCTCTGCCAGTCCGAGCACCTCGGAGACCTGTCCCGCCTGCAGCGCCGCCGCCACCCTGGGGGCCAGATCCCAGCCGTAGGAGGAGTGGACGAAGACGATGATGTCGGGCTGCGCCTTGGCAACCGCCTCCAGAATGAGCCGCTTGTGCTGGTCGGGGTTGTATTCGCCGTACCTCGAGACGTCGGCCAGGTAGAGGGTTCCCCCGAAAGCCGGCAGCTGCGTGCTGCTGCCGACCAGAAAAAGGGACGCCTCGGCGCCGGAGCGGGCCGCAAAGCCGAAGAGTTCATAGGTGCTCTCGAGGAGTTTGCCCTCCCGATATTCGCCGATCAGCAATGCTTTCATCGTCGCCTCCTAGCGCAGAACCGCGGTTTTTTCCTTGAGAATGCCGACCAGTTGCTCCACCTGGGCTCCGACCTCCCCCTCCAGGACCAGGCCACCCCCCTTTTTGACCGGCGGGTAGAAGCGCAGGGTCGCGGCGCGGGGTCCTTCGCCGGAGAGGCTGGCGACCGGCAGGGCCTCGATCTCCTTCTTCTTGGCTTTCATGATGTTGGGGAGGGTCGGATAGCGCGGCACGTTGAGCCCGAGCTGGCAGGTGACAAGGGCCGGGGTGCGCAGTTTTGCCACCCCCTTGATCCCCCCTTCGAGTTCGCGCTTGGCCGTGATCACGCCGTCGGCATAGGAGAAGCCGACCAGGGTGGTGACGCAGGCGATGCCGAGGCGCTCGGCCAGGGTCACCCCGACCTGTGCGCTTCCGCGGTCCTGCGACTGCATGCCGGTGAAGATCAGGTCGAACCCCTTCCCCTCGGCGTAGGCGGCGATAAGGGCGGCGATCTGCCAGGGGTCCTTCTGAGCCGCCGCAGGATCCTGCAGATGCACGGCGCGGTCGCACCCCATCGCCAGGGCCTTCTTCAGCGCCTCGACCACCCGATCCGGACCTATGGAGAGGACCGTCACCTCGGAGCCTTCGCCGAGCTGCTCCCTGAGGCGCACCGATTGCTCGACGGCGTACTCGTCGTATTCGTTCATGCGCCAGGCGAGGTCGGCTTCGTCGAACCAGACCCCGGAGGCGTTCGGTTTGAAGCGGGACTCGAGATCGGGAACCTGTTTGATGCAGACGAGAATTTTCATAAAGACCTCCAGTCAAAAGCTTTCTCTGGGACTTATGGGACCTATGCCCTGAGCCTGTCCGCCACCACCTCCGCCAGATCCCTGACCTGCAGGGTCCCCTCGCAGCCGCCGGTCTTGATTCCGTCTTCGAACATGGTCAGGCAGAAGGGGCAGTTGGAGACCAGCAGCGGCGCTCCGCTCGCCCGGGCCATCTCGACCCTCGCCACGCTGATGCGGCTGCCGAGCTTCTCTTCGGCGAGGATGCGCCCGCCGCCGGCGCCGCAGCAGAAGCTCTCGGCGCCGCTGCGCGCCATCTCGGAGATGCGGCCGCCGGCCGCCTCAAGCACGCTGCGGGGCTCCCGGTAGAGGTCGAGGTAGCGGCCGAGGTAGCAGGAGTCGTGATAGGTGACGTCAAAGGGCTCGCCGCTCAGGGCCAGGCGATCGTCGGCGAGGAGCCCGGCGAGAAAGCTGGCGTAGTGTTGGACCGGCACGTCGAGGCCGAGGTCGCGGTAGTCGCGCCCGAGAGTGTTGCAGCAGTGGGGGCAGCTGGTGACGATCTGCTTGACGCCGTAGCCCTTGATCAGCTCGATGTTCTCCATCGCCAACATCTGGTAGAGGTACTCGTTGCCGAGCTTGCGCGCAGGCTCGCCGCAGCACTTCTCCTGCTTGCCGAGGATGCCGACCCGAAGGCCGGCGGCGGCGCAGATCCTGACGAAGTTGCGAGCCACCTCCTGGTTGCGCCGGTCGAAGGAGGCGTAGCAGCCGACGAAGTAGAGCAGATCGACCTCCGCGCCGCTCTCCATCACCGTGACCGGCAGCCCCTCGGCCCACTCGCCTCGCCCGGCGAAGGCGAGGCCGAAGGGATTGCCGTTGACCTCGAGGTTGCCGACGGCGGTGCGCACCTCGTCTCCGGGGAAGGCCCCCTCCATCAACGTCAGGTTGCGGCGCAGCTCGACGATCTTGTTGACGTGCTCGACCTGGGCCGGGCAGATCTCCTGGCATGCGCGGCAGGTGGTGCAGGCCCAGATGGCGTCCCGCCCGACCACTTCGGCAAGCTCCTCCTGTGGCGCCTCGACGGCGCAGGCGCCGATTTGCTGCACCAGGCGCATGGGGGAAAGGGGCTTGTCGGTCGCGGAGGCCGGGCAGCGATCCTGGCAGCGCTGGCAGCTGGTGCAGGCGTCGCCGTCGAAGAGATCCTTCCAGGTCAGGTCCTTGACCCGGGCGGCGCCGAACTGCTCGGCGCTCTCGTCCTCCAGGTCGAGGGTGGCGATCCCCCCCTTGGGCCCGAGGTCGGCAAAGAGGTAATTGGCGCTGGTGGTGAGGATGTGGCGCAGCTTGGTGAAGGGGAGCGCGGCAATCAGGGCCAGGGCGAGGAGCAGATGGAGCCACCACAGCCCCTTGTGCAGAGCCGCCAACTGAGCCCCGGGCAGGTCGAGCAGCAGAAGTCCGACGGCCTTGCCCACCGGGGACCAGGCGGCCAGCGCCGGGTTTTGCGTCAGTTCCGTCGCCGCCATGCGCGCCCCTTCGATGGCGAAACCGGTCAGCAGGATGGCCAGGAGCAGGGCGTGCAGCAGATAGTCGTCGCGGACGCTTTCCAGTCCCTGCGGCCGCAGCACGAAGCGCCGCACCAGAAGGCCACCGAGCATCACCAGGGCAACCAGCCCGGCGAGATCGAGGGCCAGGGAATAGATGCGGTAGAAATTCCCCTTCAGAAAAACCACGCCGAAGAGGGGCTGGGTGAGATCGGCCTGGAGCATGATCAGAAGGGTACCGACAAAGAGCAGGGCAAAGCCCCAGAAGAAGCAGGCGTGGAAGGTCCCGGCGATGGCGCGCCGGCGCACGCGGGCCTGCGTCAGCAGATTGCGCGCCAGCAGCCCCAGTCTCCTCGCGAGCTGATCGAGACGCTGCAGGGGGCGCCCCTGCCTGTAGACCGGCAGGCGCCGCCAGATCCCCCAGGCCAGCAGCGCCAGGGTCAGGGCGGTCAGCAGGCACATCGGCAGGATCACGCCGGTTCCGACGTTCCAGTAGATTTCGCGCGTAGCATCCATGGCCAATCCGTTCGAATGAGCCCCTTTTGCTCAGGGGGCAGGGGGAGCACTTCCCCCGGCCTCCCGGCAAAAAAAGCAGAGAGCGTCAGGAAAGAAGGAGCTTCGAGATCACCACCCGCTGCACTTCGTTGGTCCCTTCGTAGATCTCGGTGATCTTGGCGTCACGGTACATGCGCTCGACCTCGTAGTCGCAGATGTAGCCGTAGCCACCGTGGATCTGGATCGCCTCCTTGGTGACGTAGGTGGCCGCCTCGGAGGCGAGCATCTTGCACATCGCCGACTCCATGGTGTAGTTCCTGTTCGCATCCTTGAGGCAGGCGGCCTTGTAGGTCATCAGCTTGCTGGTTTCGATGCGGGCGTACATGTCGGCAAGCTTGAACTGGATCGCCTGGAGGTCGCAGATCGGAGCGCCGAACTGCTTGCGTTCCTTGGAGTAGGCCAGCGCCAGCTCGAAGGCCCCCTCGGCGATGCCGAGGGCCTGGGAGGCGATGCCGATGCGGCCTCCGTTGAGGGTATCCATGGCGATCTTGAACCCCTGCCCTTCGGCGCCCAGAATGTTCTCCGCCGGGATGCGAACGTCATCGAGGGCGAAGGCCGTGGTGTAGCTGCCGCGGATGCCGAGCTTCTTCTCGTTCTTGAGGATCTCCACCCCCGGCGACTGCAGATCGATGATGAAGGCCGTGACCCCCTTGTGCTTGAGGCTCTTGTCGGAGGTGGCGAAGAGCACCCCGGTGCCGCGATAGCCGCCGTTGGTGATGAATATCTTGCTCCCATTGACCACGAAGTGGTCGCCGTCGCGCTTGTAGGTGGTGGCAATGGCCCCGGCATCGCTGCCGGCGTCCGGTTCCGTCAGCAGAAAGCAGCCGATGGAGGCCCCGGTGTTCAGGGCCGGCAGCCATTTCTTCTTCTGCTCCTCGGTGCCGAAGGTGTAGATCGGGCCGCAGGCCAGGGAGGTGTGGGCCGAGATCAGCACGCCGCTCGAGCCGCAGGCCTTGGACACCTCCTCGACGACAATGGCGTAGGAGAGCATGTCGAGACCGGCTCCGCCATACTCCTCGGGGAGGTAGCTGCCGAGGAATCCCATCTCCCCCATCTTGCGCACCAGGTCGTCGGGGATGGAGTGCTCCTCGTCGATCTGCACGGCGAGGGGCTTGACTTCCTTCTCGACGAAATCGCGCACGGCGTCGCGCAACACCTTGTGATCCTGGGACAGTTCGAAATCCATGACTTCCTCCTCGGACGGCAGGGCCCGCAGCCGCTGCTGACAATTATTTCCCCTGAAAGACCGCCTTGCGCTTTTCGACGAAGGCCCCCATCCCTTCCTTCTGGTCCGCGCTGGCGAAGAGAACCCCAAAGAGTGAGGCCTCGTAGCGGAAGCCGTCTTCCTTGGCCATGTTGAGGCCGTTGGCGACAGCATCCTTGGCGTAGCCGACCGCCAGCGCCCCGACCCCTGCGATGTAACCGGCGGTCTCGCGGACCCTGCCCAGCAGCTCCCCGGCCGGACAGACCTCGTTGACGATTCCCCAAGCACAGGCCTTCGGCGCTTCGATCATCTTCCCGGTGAAGATCAGTTCGTTGGCCCGGCTCTTGCCGATCAGGCGGGCCAGGTTCTGGGTGCCGCCGAAGCCGGGAATGATGCCGAGGGTCACCTCGGGGAAGCCGAGCTTGGCCTTCTCCGCGGCATAGATGAAGTCGCAGCCGAGGGCGAGCTCGAGGCCGCCGCCGAGGGCAAAGCCGTTGACCGCGGCGATGACCGGCTTTCTCATCTTCTCCAGGGCGAGCATCACCCTCTGCCCCTGGCGGGCGAAATCATGCCCCTGGCAGGCGTTCATCTCCGCCATCTCCTTGATGTCGGCGCCGGCGACGAAGGCCTTCTCCCCGGCGCCGGTC
>JBFHXN010000002.1:0-38416 GCA_041598955.1 Desulfuromonadales bacterium
GAAATATTCCTTGTCAATTCCCGGTACCTGCATTATAAAAACCACGGGCCGCTCACCGGGCGGCCCTTTGCACGTCTGACGACACCTCTTTTCCAAGCCTCTGAGCCCGCAGGAGAAATATCCATGTCTGCTCTGCGCGTCCGCTTCGCTCCCAGCCCCACGGGCTACCTCCACATCGGAGGGGCCCGAACCGCCCTGTTCAACTTCCTTCTGTCCCGAAAAGAGCAGGGGACTTTCGTCCTTCGGATCGAGGACACCGATGTCGCCCGCTCCACTCAGGAATCGACGGACGCCATCCTCCAGGCCATGGAGTGGCTGGGGCTCTCCTATGACGAAGGGCCTTACTACCAGTCGGAGCGCTTCGATCTCTACCGCCGGAAGGTCGAGGAACTGGTGCAGTCGGGCCTGGCCTACCGCTGCTACTGCAGCGCCGAGGAGTTGGAGGCCAAGCGGGAGGCCGCCCTGAAGGCCGGAGCCAAGCCCAAGTACGACGGCACCTGCCTGGGGCGGACCGATCACCCCGCCGGGGTTCCCTTCGTGGTGCGCTTTCGCGCCCCCCAGGACGGGGAGACGACCTTCCCCGACCGGATCAAGGGGGCGATCACCTTCCAGAACGAGGAGTTGGACGACCTGATCATCCAGCGCTCCGACGGAACCCCCACCTACAACTTCGTGGTGGTGGTGGACGATGCCGAGATGGGGATCACCCTGGTCATCCGGGGGGACGACCACATCAACAACACCCCCCGGCAGATCCTCCTCTACGGGGCCCTGGGCTATCCCGTCCCCGAGTTCGCCCATGTTCCGATGATCCTCGGGGCCGACAAGACCCGTCTCTCCAAGCGCCACGGGGCGACCTCCGTCATGGCCTACCGCGACCTGGGCTACCTCCCCGAGGCCCTGGTCAATTACCTGGCCCGACTCGGCTGGTCCCACGGCGACCAGGAGATCTTCTCCATGGAGGAGCTCATCGAGAAGTTCTCCCTGGAGAACGTGGGACGTTCGGCGGGGGTCTTCAATCCCGAGAAGCTGCTCTGGCTCAACGCCCACTACATCAAGACGGGCGATCCGCAGAGGCTCGCCGGATTGCTGGAGGGTCATCTGGCCGCTCTGGGCGTCGCCACCGCCGGCGGCCCCCCGCTTCCTTCGGTGGTGCGCACCCTGCAGGAGAGGGCCAAGACCCTGGTCGAGATGGCCGACGGTGCGGCCTTCTACTACCGGGAGGATTACCCTTTCGACGCAGAGGCTTGCGCCAAGCATCTCACCGCCGACAGGAAACCGGTGCTCGAAGCCCTGGTCCGACGCCTGGAGGCTGTCTCCGACTGGAATCACCAGGGGATCGAGGAGGCCTTCGTCGCGGTGATGGAGGAGACGGGGCTGAAGCTGGGCAAGTTCGGCCCGGCGGTTCGCGTCGCTCTCTCCGGCGGGACAGCCAGCCCCGGGATCTACGAGGTCCTGGAGGTGCTCGGCCGTTCCGAGAGCCTGCGGCGCCTGAGGCGCGGGATCGATTCCATCGTCTAGGCGGCGGGGAACAAACACCCTTGACTCCCCCGGGATTCTCTGATAAAAATCGCACTCTCTTTTTTGGGGCGTCGCCAAGCGGTAAGGCACTGGACTCTGACTCCAGCATCCCTAGGTTCGAATCCTAGCGCCCCAGCCAATCGCCGTACCACGGAAGTCCGCTTCCGTTTCAGGGCGCCCGGAAGGGCCCCTTCAGTCAACGCTCCCCCGAGGGGGGGCATCGAGGTGGAGCTTCGGCTCCACCTTTTCTTTTGTGCTCCCTCCAAGTGTCACAACCGCATCCAGCCCCCTCAAACACGGAGCCGGGAAACCCCCAGCCCCGGTTGACCTTTCCGGCGGAGCGGTGTACATATGTCGCCTGGGAGACCGATCCGGATGAACACCACCCCCGAGAGCGCTTTTGTCTATTCGAGTCGGTTCAGCGACTACAGCTACGGGGAGGATCACCCCTTCAAGGTCCAGCGCTACCGCCTGAGCCACGAGCTGATCGGGGAGCTCGGCCTGCTCGACCCCGACCGCTGCCGCCTGGTGGAGTCCCCTCTGGCCGAGGAGAAGGCCCTGAGGCTTTTTCACCGCCCCGACTACCTGGCGGTGCTGAGGGAATTCAGTCTGGAGGAGGTCCCGAGGGCCAACTTTCGTTACGGTCTGGGGGATGTGGAGAACCCCGTCTTCAAGGGGCTCTACGACTGGGCGCGACTGGTCTGCGGGGGGACCGTCGAGGCGGTGCGGCAGGTGGTCGAGGAGGGGTGCCGGGGGGCCTTCAACATGGCGGGCGGTTGGCACCACGCCCACGCGGCCAGGGCCTCGGGCTTCAGCTACCTCAACGACGCGGTGATCGCCATCCAGTGGGCTCTTCGGCAGGGTCTGCGGGTGGCCTACGTCGATATCGACGCCCACCACGGAGACGGCGTCCAGGAAGCCTTCTACGACACCGACCGGGTGCTGACCATCTCCCTTCACGAGACGGGGGAGGATTTTTTCCCCCACACGGGATTCCCCCACGAAATGGGACGGGGGGCCGGGTACGGCTACAGCGTCAATGTCCCCTTCCTGGCCCACTCGGACGACCTGATCTTCGAGCAGGCCTTTCGCCGGGTCGTTCTCCCCCTGCTCGACGCTTACCGCCCCGACCTTCTGGTCACCCAGATGGGGGTCGACATCCTGCGGACCGATCCCCTGGCCCGGCTGGAGATGACCACCGGGGCACTGGAGTTCGCCGCCCGGGCCTTTCGGGAGACGAAGATCCCCTGGGTGGCCCTGGGGGGGGGCGGGTACGACAAGTTCAACGTCGCGCGGGGCTGGGCCCTGGTCTGGGGGGTCATGGTAGGTGTCGATTCCGGCGAACTCCTTCCCGAAGCGTTCCGGAAGACGGCCCGGGGGCTGGGGTATGCGGAGGACCGGCTCCGGGACCTCCCCCGGCTCGCCCATCCCGACGATTTCGCACGGGCCCAGCAGTCCCTGGACAAGAACCTCGGCGTTCTCGAAAGGCGTCTTTTCCCGTTGCACGGTCTCGCTCCCGGAGGAAGCGGATGAGCAGACTCGGAACCCCGCACCTGCTCGATTCCGAAGGGCTCCCCCTTTTCTCCCTGAAGGACGTCAACGCCCTTCGTCGTTCCGACAAGGAGAGGGTCTATGCCGAACTGGTTCCCGCCGCCCTTTTCGAGCGCTTCGGGATCGACCGGCAGAGCTTCAGGGGGTCCGACGGACTGACGAAGGTGAACATCATCGCCCCCGAGGGGCTCGGACTCATGCGGATCGAGATCCGGCTTCATCCCGATGACAGGGACTGCCTGTTTTTCGTGGAGCTTGCCGACACCCCCTATGGGCAGATGGAACTCTCCTTCTGCATCGTCAACGATCCCTCCTCCCCCCGCTTCGACATCGACCGTGACGAGGAAGGGAAAGACAACGTCTTCGGAACCCTCCGGCGCAATCTCCCCGAAGAGATCAGGGCCATGGAGGCGGGGCTTGCCCCTCATCAGGTCCGGTTCGGCCTGGGGCTTTTCTCCCCCTTCTTCGCCTCCCTGGAGAGGCTGGCGGACGGCCTCGGAATCGACACGATCGTGGCCGAACCCCTGTCCTACTGCAACGCCGTGCGTTACGAGCGCTACGGATTCGACTATATCCAGGGCAAGCAGCTCATGCTCTGGATCGATCGGGAATTCCGCCCGGGAGGAGAACTCCAGCGACGCCTCGACGTCTCCACCCCCTTTCGCAGGCCGGGGATGGAGGCATCGGTGCGGGGGCGCAGCTGGGCCATTCACGACGGCATCCTCGGACGCCCCTGGGATGGGGTGAAGATCTACAAGACCCTCGGGGTCGAGGCCGGCCTTCAGACTTTCACCGGCCAATGCTATTGAAGAGACACCCTTGCCTCGGGAGGAACGACAAGCAGATGTCTCTGGAATCAGATTCAATGCCCCTGAGCCCTCACTTCACCTTCTGGACCCCGGGGGAGGGGAGGGTGGTCACCATCGGCCCCGACGAGACTCCCGTCCCCCTGCCGCGGCTTCCAATCCCCGTCCGGACAGCGAGCCTGGCCGGGGGGGAGCCCTCGGACGACGCCATCGGGGAGGGTCTCTACGACTATCTCCGGCAGTTTCCCGACGCCTCCCACGGTGCGGAGTACGCCGCCATCCTGCGCGACGCCTATCCCCACTACATTGCCGATCTGGGCGCCCAGGCCGTGATGATCGACAACAAGGAGGTCGACCCCTCCTATCTTCGCCGAAAAATCGCCTGCCTGAAAATTCTCGCCCTGCTCGAACCGGACAATGTCGGGCTGATGCAGCTCCTTGGGAACGTCTGCTACGAGGTGGCTCTTCACTTCACCCAGCTTCCCGGCTGCCGGGAGGATCTCCTGCGGGCCATGGGTTACCTGCAGCGGGCGGTGAGGCTCGGCGCCGTCAACGCCGGCACCTTCATTCTGCTCGGGGAGATCGACTATCTGCTGGGTGACATTCCCGGGGCCCTCCGCCATTGGGAAAAGGCGGTCTCCCATCTCCCGGAGGGGAAGGATCGGATCGCCCTGGAAGGGCGGATCGGACATCTCGGGGAGGCCCCCCTGCCCGACCACCCCATGGTCGAGGAGCTCGAGCTGATCGGCGAGGCTCTGACCGCCTACGGGGGTGGAGATGCCGGGAGTGCCCTCGAGATTCTGGAACGGCTCGAGGAGCAGGGGGGGGTGGTCACCGAATTCCCCTCGGCCGAGTTCTATCTTCTCCTCGGCCTCTGCCGGGAGAGCCTGGGAGACCCGGGGGGGGCCTTCGCCGCCTTCGATCGGGCTCTGTTCATCGACGCCGACTTCGCCCCGGCCCGGGAAGGGCTCGAGCGGATCACGGAGAAAGGGAAGGGGTGAGATGGAATTTATCAAAGCGGGCGATCTTCTGTTCATCGCATTGGTCAGCGGAGTCATCTACGGGGCCGTCTGGCTGGCCAACCGCGGGCGAAAGGACGACAAGTGAACATCCCCGGGGGGAGGTTTTGAAGGCTCCTCCCGGCCACTGAATATGGTTGGATTTTTGCGCCGGAATTGCTAACATCGGCCGCCGTCCTGCCGGCTTGTTTGCGTTGAGGAAAGAAGGGTCGATGTCCTCCGGTCGCCTGCTGCTGATCATCGCGCTCCTGCTACTCCTTCCGGCCCGACCCGGGATGGCGGTGGAGGGGACCGTTTTCACCCTCTGGCCCCTGCTCGATTATCGCCAATCCCCTGCGACCGATTACACCAGCGTCGGTCTGCTGGGGCCCCTGCTCAAGTACGAGAGCAAGGGGGACGAGAGGGAGTTTGCCATCCGCCCCCTTCTGTTTCATGCACGGGACGGGTCGGCCGAGACCAACTACACCGAATTTCTCTACCCCGTCGCCACCAGCAGGAACGAACCCGGACAGTCCCGCTTCAGCGGCCTGACCCTTCTCGACTACGACTTCGGAGATCCCGACAAACAGGATTCGGAAGGCTTCACCCTCTTCCCCCTGCTATTTTTCGGCAAGGACGAGGAGAAGGGGAGCTATTTCGCCCTTTTCCCCGTGGGGGGAAAGCTCTACGGGCGCTTCGGGCGTGACGAAATAGGTTTTGCTCTTTTCCCTCTCTATGGACGGACCCTGCGCAAGGGGACGACGGTCACCAATATCGTCTGGCCCTTCTTCGCCCGGATCAGCGGCGAGGGGGAATCGGGCTGGAAGGCCTGGCCCCTCTATGGCGCCAGCTCCAAAGAGGGGGTCTACCGCAAGCGCTTCGCCCTCTGGCCCATCTTCTTCGACTACCACCTGGGGCTCGACACGGACCACCCGCTGCATCGGCGGACCGTCTTTCCCCTCTACGTGGGGGATGAGTCGGCGCGGGGGTATTCCAATACCTACCTCTGGCCCTTCTTCAGCCACCGGGAGGATCACGTCCGGGATTTCGAGGAGTGGGATTTCCCCTGGCCCCTCTTTCGGATCACCCGGGGGAGCGGCAAGGAGGTCAACCGCTTTCTCCCCTTCTACGCCGACGACCGGTTGGGGGAGCTGCGCAAGCGATGGTATCTCTGGCCCCTCTACAAGATTGAAGAGGCACAGACCGAGACCTACGTGAGGCGCCGGGACAGGGTGCTCTGGTTCCTCTTCAGCCGCATGGAGGAGACCTACCCCCAGGAGGAGGTCCTTCGCCGCAGAAGGACCTCCCTCTGGCCCCTCTTCACCTACGAGGTCGAGGGAGGGGTACGGCGCTTCAGTACCCTCTCGCTGCTGGAGCCCTTCTTCCCGGAGAGTGAAGGTGTGGCCTGGAACTGGTCTCCCCTCTGGAGGCTTTATCACCGCAAGACCGACGGGTCCGGAAACGAAGCCGTCTCCCTCCTCTGGAACCTCTACTGGAAGGAGCGCCGGGGGGACGATCTGGCCGTCGAGCTCTTTCCCCTCTTCGCCTATACCCGGGAAGGGGAGGAGGGTCAGGATTTCAGACTGCTCAAGGGGTTTCTGCGCTACCGCTCGGAACCGGGCGGCGGCCGGCGCCTCACTTTTTTCTTCCTTCCCTGGGGCCTTCATTGGGGCGGGGAGCGGGAACCTTCGCAGGGGTGAACCAGGATGCTTGAAGCGCTCGGGCGCAAGATTCTCGGGGTCGCGCAGACCACCGGCGAGATGCTCAAACTCTTCGGGGAGACCGTCTACCATTTCAAGGAGGCTCCCAGGAACCTGCCGTCCATTTTCAGGCAGATGTCCGACGTGGCCATCGGAACCCTCCCCATCGCCGCCCTGATGGCCTTCTTCGTCGGCATGGTTCTGGCGCTGCAGACGGGCTCCGAACTCGCTCATTACGGGTCCCAGCAGGCCATCGGCGCCATCGTCGGCATGTCGATGGTCAAGGAACTCGGGCCGGTGATGACCAGCCTGCTGGTGGCCGGCCGGGTCGGTTCCGCCATGGCGGCCGAAGTCGGGGCGATGGAAGTCTACGAAGAGATCGACGCCCTGAAGACCCTCGAAATCGATCCGGTCCGCTACCTCGCCATGCCGCGCCTTCTGGCCTGTCTCTTCGCGGTTCCGGCCCTGGTGGTGTTTGCGATGATGATCGGCATCGCCGGAGGGGGCCTGGTGAGCAGCATCAACCCCCAGATCAATGTCCCCTGGAGCGTCTACTACGAAAACCTGGTGCGGGCCCTCGACACCAAGGACCTTTTCAAGGGGCTACTCAAGGCGACGGTCTTCGGGGGGATCATCGCCCACGTCGGCTGCTACGTCGGGTTCAAGACCAGCGGCGGAGCCCGGGGGATCGGTGAGTCGACCACCCGCTCGGTGGTTCTCTCCTTCGTTCTGATCATGGTCGCCGACTACTTCCTGACCCGCCTGATGATGTAGATGAGGTAACGAGATGAAAGCGTGGAGAAAAGACCGGGAGCAGAAATCGAGCTTCCTGCACAAGCTGACCCACGGGTTCGTGGCCTCGATCCTCACCGGGGGGGACTGCCGCGCCGGCTACGAGGAGCCCCACGGCGTGGGCATCCGCATTGAGAACCTCAACAAGTCCTTTGGGGAGAACCAGGTTCTCAGGAACGTCAATCTGGAGATCGAACCCGGGGAAACCTTCTGCATCATCGGCCCCTCGGGGACGGGCAAGAGCGTGCTGCTCAAGCATATCGTCAAGCTTGAAAAACCCGACAGCGGCCGCATCCTCATCGAGGGGCACGATATATTCGCCGACCAGGCCAAACAGATCCCCCGGGACTACCGATACAGCATGGTCTTCCAGACCTCGGCCCTCTTCAACTCTCTCACCGTGGGGGAGAACGTCGGGTTGTGGCTCCGCGAGAAACGTATCTGCGCCGAACCGCGTATCCGGCGCATCATCCGGGACAAGCTCCGCCTGGTCGGACTCGAAGGGAAGGAAGGACTGAGGACTTCCGAGCTCTCCGGCGGGATGAAGAAGCGGGTGGCCATCGCCCGGTCCCTCGCCATGAACCCCGACCTGATCCTCTACGACGAACCGACGGCCGAGCTCGACCCTGTGACCTCCGACGAACTGGCGCGGGTCATCATGAATCTTCGGGACCAGGTCAATCTGACCACCATCATCGTCAGCCATGACCTCAGCTTCGCCCTCTACCTGGCGGACCGGGTCGCGATGATCCACGAGGGGCAGATTGTCGAGATAGGGACGCCTGATCAGATCAAGGCCAGCCAGAACCCCGTGGTGCGCAAGTTCATCTACACCACCACTAAAGGGATCAAGGGTGAGTGACATGGATTTCTCCGTTGAAAAAAAGGTCGGCATTTTCTTTCTCCTGACCCTGGTCGCTCTGGGGGTGATGATCGAAATGGTCGAGGAATGGCATCCCTTCGAGAGCCAGACCCCCTACCACACCCATTTCGAAGCGGTCATCGGCCTCAACCCCGGCGATCCCGTCCGGATGGCCGGGGTCCAGGTCGGGAAGGTCAAGGCGATCACTCTCGAAGAGGGGCGGGTCCGGGTCGATTTCTATGTCACGGGAGAGGCGGAAGTGCGCCAGGACTCGGTGGCCGAGGTGCGCCGGACCAACCTTCTGGGGGGAGTATTCCTGGGGATTCGCTTCGGCTCCTCCGACAGCCCGCTGCTCGAGTCGGGTTCCGAGGTGCAAAGCAGGGATATCGCCAGCATCGACCAGGTCATTGCCAACTTCGACCGCAACCAGGAGCGGGTCCTGGGGGGGCTTGGAGACGTCATCGAAGAGAGCCGCGGAAAGCTGATCGACACCGTCTCCCACCTCGAAAACGTCACCCGGAAGATCGACCAGGGAGAGGGGCTCCTCGGCACCCTGGTCAACGACAGGGCCCTCTCCGAGGATCTGCAGAAGACCGTGGCCAGCCTGAGGGGGCTGACGGGGCGGCTCGAGAGGGGGGAGGGGACCCTGGGGCGGCTCTTCACCGACCCGGCCCTCTACCAGGACGCCGCCGTCACCATGGCCAACCTCCGCTCCATCACCGGTCAGGTGGCCTCCGGGCAGGGGAGCGTGGGGCGCCTGTTCCAGGAGGACCGCCTTTACGTCAATGCGGCCGATGCGCTGGAACAGTTCCGCGAAATCGCCGACAAGGCCAACCGCGGGGAGGGGACCCTGGGACGGCTGGTCAACGATCCCTCACTCTATGACGAAACCCGGGAGACCATGGCCCGGATCAACAGCATCGCCGGCAAAATCGACGAAGGAGAGGGGACGCTGGGTCGTCTGCTCAACGACGACGATATCTACCGCGATGCCAAGACAGCCTTGAAGAAGGTGGAAAAAGCGGCGGACGGCCTGAGTGATTCGGGACCCATTTCGGCCCTGGGAACCGTGATCGGCACCCTGTTCTGAGGAATCCCCCGGTCCGTCAGGATCGGGGCTGGAGACATTCCGGACGGGGGCTCCGGAAAAAACTTCAACAGGTGTATACGGCTTTATCACGCTTCTTGCATGGTAACGTCGGGTTCGCCTTTCTTGTGCTTCTCGGCGTCCGTCTGAGCCGACAGCCCCCCCCCTCCCGGCGAGGTTCATCGCCGGGTCATCCGGTCCCTGGGACGTGTCGATGCGCCGGGTCGTGCTGCACCTTCTTCTTGCCCTGGGTTTTTTCCCCGGCGGTCTCTCCTCATCAGCCGCGGCCCCCGGGTCGCAGCGCCTCGTCGCTGTCGTTTTTTCCGCCGACCAACCCTCCTACCGGACCGCTCACCAGGCATTTCTCGAAACCCTGAATCAGGCGGGTTTCGGCGAGGGACGGGTCAAGGTCTTCCTGCAGACTCCCAACCCCGATCCCTTCTCCTGGGCCAACAGCACCCGAAAGGCCGCCGCCGTCGGCGCCGAGGTGATCGTGACCTACGGCGCGCCGGCCACCCTCGCGGCCCGGAAGGAAACCTTCGACGTTCCCATCGTCTTCGCCGGCGTTTACGACCCCAAGGGGCTCAAGATCGTGAAAACCCTCGAACAACCGGGGGGATCGATCTCGGGTGTGAGCTGCCGGGTCCCCCTGGTGACCCTGGTCAAGACCTATGGAGAAGTCCATCCCGTCGGCCGCGTGGGGGTTCTCTTCAACGGGGAGGAGCCGGAGGGGATGGTCGAGGTTCTGGAACTCGAAGCCCAGGCCTCGCAGGGTGGTTTTCTCGTCTTTCGCACCGAAGCCAACAGTCCCAAGGAGGTCAGGACGGCACTGGGGGGAACCCTGCCCGATCTGGATGTTCTCTATCTGGCGGGGAGTTCCGTGCTGAGCGCCGCCACTCCCGAGGTCTTCGAGTGGGCCCGCCGGCGCAAAATACCGGTGATTTCCCAGGCCCCCGGTTCCGGGGAGAGGGGAGCCCTGGTCACCCTCGAAGCCAGCTCCAGGGAGCAGGGGGAATGGGCGGCCCGCTATGTCGCGAAAATCCTCTCCGGGGAGAAGGTTTCCGACCTCCCGGTGCGCACCCCCCGGCAGGTCGACCTGGTGATCAACCTGGAGACCGCCAGGATTCTCGGGTTGAAAGTCCCTTTCCAGGCCCTGACGACCGCCACCCGCGTTATTCGATAGCCCAGGGCGGGGAAGGCCTTTGCTGAGAGTTCCATCATTGACGGGCTCTAAATAAGCCTGGACATCCACACTCCTTTCTCCTATATTTCCAGGCTCTGAGAAAAGGTTCCCGGGCTGTGATGCGGTCTGCAGCAACCACCGGCAGGAGATCGGTTTGCGTCAAAAACTGGCAATCTGGATGGCCCTGGCAGGGGTTCTCGGCGTAACGGCCTGCGTCCATCTCGACGCTCTGCGCACCTCCCGTCCTCTGTTGCCGATCCGGGAGTATGAGCGGCTCATCGTCGGGAGCCTCGACGCCGATTATGTCGGGACCGACCGCTGCCTCGAGAAATGCCACGCCCACGACTCCATCAACCGCGACTTTCAGCATTCGGTGCACGGGGAACAGGTTCAGCCCACCACGGGGCTTCCCCTGGTCAACTGCGAAAGCTGTCACGGTCCCGGCAGCACGGCCATCGAGTCTTTTGTCGAAGAGCCGGGCAGGGAGAAGCGCTGCCGATTCGAATCACTTCTCGATCTGGACTCCCTTCCCGCCCAGGCCCAGTCCCTTCTCTGTCTCAAATGTCATTCCGCCTCATCCACTCCGGTTCTGCAGTACTGGAACGCCGGGGCCCACGCCAACAGCGACGTCAGCTGCTTTGACTGTCATCAGCTCCACCAGGGGCCCCAGCAGAAGGTCAGCCGTCAGGACATGGCCGAGCTCTGCTACCGATGCCATCAGGGTGTCCGTGCCCAGTTCGGACAATTTTCAAGGCATCCGGTGCCCGAACACAAGATGGTCTGCACCGACTGCCACGACCCCCACGGGTCGACCCAGGATCATGACCTCAAGGGGACGACTCGGAGGGAGACCTGCACCCGCTGCCACATGGAGTACCAGGGGCCCTTCGTCTACGAGCATGGTGACCTGACCGAGAACTGCTCCCACTGCCACAGCGCCCACGGCTCTCCCAACGATCCCCTGCTTGCCGCCTCCCAGCCCTTTCTCTGCCTTCAATGCCACGCCGGCCACCAGGGGAGCCACTATCCGACCCTGACCACCGCCGCCTTCAAGGGGGCGTTCTACAATCGCTGCACCGACTGTCATTCCGCGATCCACGGCACCGACATCCCATCGGCCAAGGGGCGCGGCACCTTTACGGCCCGTTGAGAGGGATCGACGGCCGTCTGCTCCGGAGGGGGCGTTGACTCTGTTCCCGAAGAACATCCCGCACCTGACCGGATGGCTCCTTGCCACCCTCCTCGTTCTTCACGGGCCCGGACCGGCCGCAGGGGAAGAGGCCCTTGTCGAGGGGCACGACTTTGCCGCCGCGTCCCTCTCCCTGGGGTACCGCGCCGTCTCCAGCCGGGGGGAAAGGACCCGGGCCGGCGAATACCGGGATCTTCAGGCCGGCCCCATCTCCTCCGCGCAACTGAGGGGTGCCGAGGGGAAACGCCACTTCCATCTCGACCTCGATTATCGCACCGACGCCGATTTTCTCGCCTCTGCCGATCTGGATTACAAGGGGTTGCTCCGTCTCAGGTTGGAGAGGGAGGCCCTGTTCCATCAGCTCGACCATCTCCCCTACCAGGACCGGCCGGCGGCCACCCTCCCTCCCGGCGGGGTCCCCGCGGACCTGGTCCGCTTCTCCGACCAGGATCCCGGCGACAGGTATCACGTGGAAGTCAACCGGACCGAGGCCAGGCTGCGGGCCAAGGTTCCCGATTTCCCGGCCCACGTCAATTTCGGTTACTGGCGCCTCGAGCGCTCCGGGGAGCGTCAGCTCCGTTTTCTCGACGAGGGATGCACCGGATGCCACGTCCAGAGCCGAAGCCGTTCCATCGACCGGGTGACGGAAGAGGTTTCCGCCGGCCTCGACGCCCACCTCGGTCCCGTGGACGTCATCTTCGAACAGCTCTACCGCCAGTTTCGCGACCGCTCAGCGATCCCCGCCGACTCCTTCGGAGCCCATGACAACCGTCTGGCCGGCACCTACCAGCACGACGAGGCCCCGGACTCCAGCCTCTCTTCCACCTCGGTGAAGCTCCACACCTCCCTGGCCGGCGGCCTGGTCGGGGCGGCGAGCTTTACCGCCGGAGAGCGTAAAAACCGCTCCGACCTGGCGGATGTGGGACCCGTCGAGTCGGAAACCGATTTCCGCAAGGCCGCCGGAGACCTGACCCTCATCCCCAGCCCTTCCTGGACCATCAGCTTTCGCTACCGTCTCCTCGATCTGGACAACCAGACCCCCGACAGACTCAGTTCCAGCGGCGCCCAATTCACCGTCTATCCCCCGCCGACTTTCCTCCCTGTCTCCTCCCCTCGGAATCCAGACCCGGTGAGGGAGAATCCCGACCTGCGCCGGGCGGTTTACCAGTCCTCCCTCTCCTGGCGCCCCCTTCGGGCGGTGACCCTCAAGGGGGAGTTCCAGCGGGAAGAGATCCGGCGCGGCACCACCGGAGGACCGGTGGAGGAGATCCTCTTCGGGGAGCCGACCTTCAGCATCGACCCGGTCTGGGAGCTCCCCGAAGAAGAACATGTCAACCGGGTCCGGGTGAGCCTCTTCGCCCGTCCCCTCGACAAGGGGCGCCTGAAAGTCAACGCCTGGGTCGAACTCCAGCGATCCGACGACCCGGCCTACGGCGCCTCGGTGGAGGAAGGGGAGCAGGGGTTCGCCGGGATGACCTGGACTCCTTCCCCCAAAGGAGGGCTCCATGCCGGGTTGAAGGCCGAAAAGACCCGCAACAACAGCTTCCGCCTTTTTCAGCAGGACGGCGGGAGCTTCCGCCGTTTCGATCTCGACCGCCGGAGCGAAAGCCAGAATTTCACCGCCGGGGGGTGGGCCAATCCCGCCCGGGCCCTGACCCTCACCCTCAACTACGGCTTCCTGCGCACCCGCACCCTCCAGGACCTGCTCTTCGGGGACGAACCGGGAGCGGGATTCTCCCTCGAGGACGAAGGGGTGGAATACTCCCAGAGGGTCCAGACCGTCTCGGCTTCGGCGGCCTGGACGATTCGGGAGCATCTCCGGGGAATGGTCGAAGGGCGCTATATCCGGTCTTTTTCCCAGTTCGCCCCCGGCGTCGCCGCCGACAACCTGACCTTTGCCCTCGACTCAACGACGACCTACCTCGCCGATGCGGACGGCACCCTGCTGCGGGAACTCAGCCAGGTTGAGATCCGGCAGGCTGGGATTTCGGCGGGTCTGGCCTGGGCCCCCCCCCAGGGGTGGGGCTGGTCCCTGCAGTACACCTGGGACGACTACCGGGATCGCAACGAGGATTGGCTGGAGGGGACGGTGCAGACCACCATGGCCTCCATTTCCCGAAGCTGGTGAGTCGGCGAGCGAAGGGGTGGTCAGGGGCATGCTTTCTCCTGCCTCAGGCTGCTGAAAAACCCTCATCTGCTTCGTTCCCCTTGATCTCGTCGCTGCGACGTAGCTTCCGCTACGCCTCACTCCTCGATCGGCGGGCGCCTTGCATCTGAAGGTTTTTGAACAGCCTAAAAGAAGAGTTTGTCAACAAACTGGGGCAGGCTTTCGCCTGCCTTTTTCCGTTGATCGCCCCCACCAAACGGTTTTTTACAACATGGGGTTGCGGGGAGGCGGGTCAGGCAGGGGAGAGAAGATAGAGAATCAGGGTCAGCGAGAGGGCACTCAGGAGGGTGGAGACGAAAATGGCCCCGGCCACCAGGTCGGGGCGGGTGCCGAAGCGCAGGGAGTAGAGCAGGGGGAGGACGGCCGAGGGGGTGCTGGTCTGGAGGATGACCACCGCGCGGGTCAAGCCGCCGATCCCCAGCAGAGAGGTCAGACCCCAGGCCAGACAAGGCGCCGCGACAAGGCGCAGCAGGCTGGAGAGGGAGAGAAACCCGAGGGAGGCCTGCAGACGGGTCCGGGCCAGCTGCATGCCGAGCAGAAGGAGCATGACGGGGATGGCGGCCTGTCCGAGCAGGTCGATGGGCCGGAGCAGGAAGGCGGGGATGCCGATGCCGGCCCACTGGAGCAGAAAGGCCAGGGCCACGGCATGGAAGATGGGGATCCGGAGGGTATTCCCCAGGGCTCCGAGGAAGCTGGCGCCGGGCCCCTGGGCGATGACGATGGCGAGGGTTCCCAGGGGGATGTTGAAGAGCACGAAGAGCAGAACCGAGGTCTCCAGTCCCGCATCCCCGAAGGCGAAATAGGCCAGGGGGAGGCCGAAATTGCCGATATTCATCATGGCGGTGGTCAGGGCCAGGGCCCGGCGGGCGTCATCTTTGAAACGGAGAAGGCGACCGAGCAGGGCGGAGAGCCCCCAGAGCACCAGGGTGTAGAGAAGCATGAAGAGGCCGAGGTCGGCGGCCAGGTCGAAGCGGATGGCTCGCTGGAACAGGGAAGAGAAGACCAGGGCCGGGGTGAAGAGGTAGAGAGAGCTCAGGGTCAGGGTGCGGAAATCGAGTTTGCAGGACTTCTCCAGGGCGAAACCGCTGGCGATGATCAGGAAGACCGGGAGGATGACCTGGACGAAGAGCATGGCGCCTCCGGCGGATGGAAAAGGCTATTGGAAGTCCCGGAGCTTAGCACGGAGACCGAACAAGGGCAACAGGTCGAAAGGGGCTCCCGAAGTCGCTGAAGGGAAGGCCGTAATTGTATACGGCGAGGGGCCGTACAATCCCATTGACAGCCCCGGATGCACCTGTTTTAATAGCAAGCCGTGCGCCGGGAAGGCCCGGCCCCAACCCTGCCTCGGGAGGCGCTGATGAATCCATTGGCCGCAGAACTGAACGAACTTCTCACCCAGCACAACCCCCATGTCCTGGAGATGCTCTCCGACCTTGGAAAAAACCTCTTCTTCCCCAAGGGGATCCTGACCCAGTCGGCCGAGGCGAAGGATAAGGCCCACAAGTTCAACGCCACCATCGGGATCGCCACCGAAAACGGCGGCCCCATGTACCTGCAGTGCATCCAGGAGAAGCTCGGCGCCTTCGATCCCAAGGACATCTACCCCTACGCGCCTCCGGCCGGAAAGCCCGAACTGCGCAGCCTATGGCGGGAGAAGATGCTGCGGGAGAACCCCAGCATGAAGGGGAAGCACTTCTCCAACCCGATCGTCACCAACGCCCTCACCCACGGCCTCTCCATCGTCGGCGACATGTTCGTCGGCGCCGGTGACCACGTGGTCCTCCCCGACATGCTCTGGGGGAACTACAACCTCACCTTCGGCACCTGCAACGGCGGGATCGTCAAGAAGCATCCGACCTTCACCGAGTCGGGGGGCTACGATGTCGACGCCTTCAAGGCCGTGCTCAAGAACACCGCCGAGGAGAAGGGGAAAGCGGTGGTTCTGCTCAACTTCCCCAACAACCCCAGCGGCTACACTCCGACGGTGGCCGAAGGGGACGCCCTGGTGGCCGCTATTCTCGAGGTCGCCGAATCCGGCTGCAACATCGTCGCCGTCACCGACGACGCCTACTTCGGGCTTTTCTACGAGAACTGCCTGAAGGAGTCCCTCTTCGGCAAACTCGCCAACCTCCACCCCCGGATCCTCGCCGTGAAACTCGACGGAGCGACCAAGGAGGAGTTCGTCTGGGGCTTCCGTACCGGCTTCATCACCTTTGCCGACGGCAATACCTACGAAAACGCCCCGGTGATCACCGCCCTCGAGAAAAAGACCATGGGGATCATCCGCGCCAAGATCTCCAACTGCCCCCACCCCTCCCAGACCTTCGTCATCGAGGCCCTGCGCTCTCCCCAGTTCCTGGCCCAGAAGGAGGAGAAGTTCCAGGTCATGAAGGGACGGGCCCTCAAGACCAAGGCCGTCCTCGACAGCGGCAAATACGGCGACGCCTGGAGCTATTACCCCTTCAACTCGGGCTACTTCATGTGCCTGAAGCTCAAAAAGGTGGATGCGGAGAAGCTGCGGGTGCACCTTCTCGACAAGTACGGTGTGGGTACCATCTCCATCGGAAAAACCGACCTGCGGATCGCCTTCTCCTGCATCGCCGAGAAAGACATCCAGGAGCTTTTCGACATCATCTACAAGGCCGTGCACGACCTGGCCTGATCTCGAGCCACGGAAGACCAGGCCCGCCCTCAAAGGCGGGCCTTTTTCGTTACAGGCGTCCTGGGGCCCCTGAGCTGCCAGGCTCTTCTTGGACCCCTCACGGGAGAGGGGGACGAAGACCCTGGCAGGCTGATTCCGTCAAGATTCTTGAGGCTATGGCAACCCATGTCCCTGCGGGAAGAGATGATCGAACTGGAGAGGATTCTTCGAGAGGCCCATCTCCTTCCACGGCTGACCGACCTGCTCGGGGCCGGGGAGAGCTGCTGGCTCGTCGGCGGCGTCCTGCGCAACTGGCGCCTGGGGCTGCCGGTGGATGACTTCGATCTGGCCACCCCGGGGGACCCCTCCGACCTGGCCCGTCGATTCGCCCAGGCGGTGGGGGGAACCTGGTTTCTGCTCGACGGGGAAAGGCGGCAGAGCCGCGTGGTCGTGAAAGGGAAGGGGAGGGGAGAGGGGCTCTGTTACGACTTCGCCCCCCTGCGCGCCTCCGACCTGCCGGGGGACTTGAGGCTGAGGGACTTCACCGTCAACGCCATGGCTCTCCCCCTGCTCCCCGACGGGCGCTTCGGCAAACTGGAAGACCCCCTCGGGGGGCTCGTCGATCTCCAGGCGGGGATCCTGAGGGCCTGCTCCGACGGAGTGCTGGAGCAGGATCCCCTGCGGGTTCTCAAGGGGGTCCGGCACTGCGCCGTCCATCGCTTTCGCCCAGATCCGAAGACCCTGGCCCTGATGAGGGCCGCCGCTCCTCTTCTGGGGAGGGTGGCCGGGGAGCGGATCCGGCAGGAGCTCTGGAGGCTCTTCACCGTCTCTCCCGTCGCCCCGGCTCTTGAACTCCTGGAGGAGTGCGGACTGGTCCGGGAACTCTTCGGAGAAGCCGAGGAGGGGGTGGGACTGGCTTCCGGAATCGGACTCTGCGGCCGCTGGGAGGCCGTGGGCTCCATTTTTCGCCGTCTCGACCTCTCCGGCGCCTTGAGAAGGGAGTTCGCCTTCGAGCTCCAGGACGAACTGAGCCGGGAGACCCTCCTCAAGGTGGCGGCCTTTCTACGCGGCTACGGCTCCCGGGATCTCCCGGCCCGTCTCGCCGAAACCCTGAGGCTCGGAGGAAAAACGACGGCCCTTCTCCAAAACCTTTCCACTCTGGATGGGGGCAAGCTGGAGGAGCTGGAGGGCCTGGCCTGCGGCAGCCGCGGCCAGGCCCTCTGGGCCGAGGATCTCGGGCCCGGACCCCTGGAAGCCCTCGCCTTTCTCCCCCTTCTGGCAGGGGGGGATCCAACCGCCGCTGCGGCCCTGATCTACCCCCTTCTCGGTCACTATCTGCACCACCGTGTCGGAGAGCGGATCCCCCCCCTGGTGGACGGACGGTGGATGCGGGAAGAGCTGGGATACCCGGAGGGTCTCGGAATCGGGGAGGCCCTTGCAAACCTGCGGGCCGAGGAGATCGCCGGACGGGTGAGGACGACCGAGGAGGCCAGGGATTACCTGCGTCGGCGGGAAAAAAGGGATTGACAAAGAGGGGGAGCCGCCCATATACTCCTCCCTGCTCTGGGCGGGAATAACTCAGTGGTAGAGTGTCAGCTTCCCAAGCTGAAGGTCGCGGGTTCGAATCCCGTTTCCCGCTCCATTCGAAAGCAAGCCCTAAACCCGGCAGGGATTTAGGGCTTTTCTTTTTTACGGGCGGCCGCCAGGGGGCTTTCCATCCTCTCCCGGGTGGGCTATCCTGATGATCCGGGTCAAAGGTCTGGTCATGTCGGACAAAATTTCCATTCTGAAAGTCTCCTGCCCCCGCTGCGGCAAAAATGTCCCCTGGGAGGGAAACCCCGATCGTCCCTTCTGCTCCGATCGCTGCCGCAATCTCGATCTGGGGCGCTGGGCCGATGAGGAATACCGGATCCCTTTCGTCGACGAGGTCCCCGATCCCGAAGGGGAACCGGAGTGAGCCCCCAACTTCACCCTCAAGGAGCCGAAGGCATGTACCGTCTCAGCATCCATACCCACTTCGCCGCCGCCCACAACCTCATCCATTACCAGGGGGACTGCGAAAACCTCCACGGCCATAACTGGAAGGTGGAGGTGACCGTCGCCGCGAAGGAGCTCAACAAGGCGGGCCTGGGGATCGACTTCAAGATCCTCAAGAAGGAGACCAAGGAGATACTCGACGGCCTCGATCACAAGTATCTCAACGACCTGGCCCCCTTCAGGGACCTGAGCCCGTCTTCGGAGAACATTGCCCACTACCTCTTCGAAGCCCTCTCGGCCCGCTTCAACAATGACAACATCGCCGTCGAAAAGGTCAACGTCTGGGAGTCGGACTATGCCTGCGCCAGCTACAGCCGGGACTGACGGAGAGCTGATCGAGGTCTTCTCCTCCATCCAGGGGGAGGGGCTGCTGGTCGGTTGGCGGCAGGTTTTCGTCCGCATGGCCGGCTGCAACCTCGACTGCGATTACTGCGACACCCCCTTTGCGCCCACGCAGAGCTGCCGCATCGAGGATGCCCCCGGCTCGGGTCTTTTCCGAAGCCTCGGCAACCCCGTCGCCCTGGAGACCCTCTACAACATCCTTCACGGGTGGAACTCTGCCGCCCCCGGCCTGCACCACTCCATCAGTCTCACCGGCGGGGAACCCCTCTGCCAGGCCGACCTGCTTGCCGAGTGGTGCCCCGACCTTTCCCGCATTCTCCCCCTGTTCCTCGAGACCAACGGCACCCTTCCCGAGGCTCTCGAACCGCTGCTGCCCCACCTCACCTGGGTCGCCATGGACCTCAAGCTCCCCTCCATGACCGGAGTGCCTTCCCCATGGGAGCGCCACCGGGAATTCCTCCGGATCGCCAGCCGCAAGGAGTGCTTCGTCAAGGTGGTCGTCGGCGAGGAAACACCCTCCGAGGAGCTCGATTCGGCGGCCCGCCTGGTCCATGAGTCGGCCCCCGGAGTCCCCCTGATCCTCCAGCCCGTCAGCCGCAAGGAGGGGCCCGGAATGACCCCGCGACAACTCCTCGACCTGCAGGCCCGCATCGCCCGCATCCATCCCTCCGTTCGCGTCATCCCCCAGACCCACCGTTACCTGGGCGTTCTTTAGGCGGGGGAGGGAGCAATCATCCCGGAAGAAGCCATTTTCAAAGGATCTCTCCCATGATCATCGATGAGCTGACCATGCCCGAGTTCGAACGGGGGCTGGAGAAGACCCGCACCGTTCTCGTCCCTTTCGGGGCGACGGAGGAGCATGGTCCCCACCTCCCTCTGGCCACCGATACCCTCCATGCCGTGGAAGTGGGACGGAAGCTGGCAGAGCGCCGCTCCATCTTCATCGCCCCTCCGGTCCCCTACGGCGTCTGCCGCAGCTCCTCCCGCCATCCCGGCACCCTCTCCATCACCACCGCGACCCTGAGGGCCCTCGCCATCGACATCGTGACCGCCCTCCACCGCCAGGGGCTGCGCAACGTCATCCTGCTCACCGGGCATGCCGGCGGAACCCATACCTCGACCCTCATCGACGCCGGAGAGGAGCTTCTGGAGCGTTTCCCCGACCTGCGAATGGCCGTGCTCACCGAGTACATGCTGGTCGCCCGGGAGGGGAGGGGGCTCATTGAAACCGAAGGGGATTCCCATGCCGGGGAGATCGAGACCTCGCGCCTGCTTCACAGCCACCCCCATCTGGTGAAGGGAAGCGCGGCGAGGGAGTTTCCGAGTTTCCCTGCGGGGATTCTGGTTCGTGACAAGAGGCGCTTCTGGCCCGGAGGGGTCTGGGGAGACCCGGGGAAAGCCTCGGCCGAAAAGGGGGCCAGGCTGGAGGAGCTGGTCCTTGGAGCCCTGGAGCGGATGGTGGACGAACTGGAAAACTGGGAGGAGTGACGGGGAGAGGGTGAAGGAGGCTGGGCTCTTTTCGGGGCCTTTTCAGGATTTCGGGAACTTTTTCTCCAGGGCCGCCTTCACAGGGGCCGGGACGAAGGCGTCGATGGGGCCGTGCAGGGAGGCGACCTCCTTGACGATGGAGGAGCTCAGGTAGCCGTAGGGGACGGCCGTCATCATGAAAAGGGTCTCCACCTGCTCACGGACCGTATGGTTCATCTGGGCGATCTGGAATTCGTATTCAAAGTCGGAGACGGCGCGCAGCCCCCGCAGGATGACCCCGGCCCCCTGCTCTGCGACGTAGTCGACCAGCAGGCCCTGAAAGGTGTCGACCCGCAGCCGGGGGTTCTCGCCGACGGTCTCCCGGATCATCTCCAGGCGCTCCTGAATGCTGAAGAGCCCCTTTTTCTCCGAATTGCGGGCCACGGCGACGATCAGCTCGTCGAAGACCTCCAGGCCGCGGTGGATGATATCGAGGTGTCCGAAGGTGATGGGGTCAAAGGAGCCGGGGTAGACGGCGATATGCTTCTTCATGCTGAGGGGTCCTCGCTCTCGGGATGGGCGAACAGGTGTATGGCGGAGGTGCCGTACCGCCGGTGGTCGAACCGCATCAGCCCGGAAATGCTCTCCGGGATCACTTCTCCGGCTCCCGCTTCGGCGCTGAGCACCCCGCCGGTTGCGAGCAGTCCGTTTCGGGCGATGACCCGGATCGTCTCCGGAACCAGGTCCCGGCCGTAAGGGGGGTCGAGAAAGACCAGGTCGAAGGGACCCCGGGCCGTCAGGGAGGGGAGGGCGCCGAGGACTTCGCTTCGCAGGAACAGGGCCCGCTCCTCGAAGCGGCAGCCGCAGATGTTTTGAAGGATCAGCTCCGCCGCCTGGTTCCCCTCGTCGACGAGCACGGCCCTTTCCGCGCCGCGACTGAGGGCCTCCAGGGCCATGGCGCCGGAGCCGGAGAAGAGATCGAGAACCCGCAGCCCCTCCAGGGAGCCGAAGCGGCTGAAGAGGATGCTGAAGAGCGCCTCCCGCACCCGGTCGGGGGTCGGGCGGATCTCCCTCCCGGTAAAGGTGGCCAGGGATTTCCCCCTGGCCGAGCCGCCGATGATACGCACAGAGAAACCCTTCCGACAGTGTCGGCCCTTTCAAATCATCGAAATAGTTGGGGAAAATTAGCACAGCCGGGGGTGGGCGTCAAGGTGCGGGAAGGGGATCTTGACAGGGCCTCTCCTCCCCGCTCTAATAGGGACCTCCTTCCCCTGCCGCGATACCCAGCCGATGGAGCCTCGCCATGGAACGACCCGACCTCGCCCCCTACGCCGCCCGAAGCTCCGAGAGCCTGGGAAGGCGCCATGCCGAGCCCCACAAGGACGGCCGCCCCGCCTTCGAGAGGGATCGGGACCGGATCATCCACTGCGCCGCCTTCCGGCGCCTCGAATACAAGACCCAGGTCTTCGTCAACCACGAGGGGGACTACTACCGGACCCGGCTGACCCACTCCCTGGAGGTGGCCCAGATCGCCCGGGGGATCGCCCGCAACCTTCGGATCAACGAGGATCTCGCCGAGGCCCTCTCCCTGGCCCACGACCTGGGGCACACCCCCTTCGGCCACACGGGGGAGGAAGTGCTCAACGAGCTGATGGCCGGCCATGGGGGCTTCGAGCACAACCTCCAGTCTCTTCGCATCGTGGAGACCCTCGAGGAGCGCTATCCCGGCTTCCCGGGGCTCAATCTCTCCTTCGAGACCCGCGAGGGAATCGTCAAGCACTCCTCCGAGTACGATCATCCGAGGGGAGAGGCCCTGGGGGAGTACCGGCCCGACAGGCGCGCGACCCTCGAGGCGCAGATCATCGATCTGGCCGACGAGATCGCCTACAACAACCACGACATCGACGACGGTCTCAAGGCCGGCTACATCACCCTGGCGGGGCTTCAGGGGGTGGAGTTGTGGCGGGAGACCTGGAAGAGGGTCGGGGCCAAGTACCCCGGGATCGACGAGCGCCGCCAGGTCTACCAGACCATCAGCCACCTCATCGGGCTGCTCATCTCCGACCTGGTCGAGACCACCCGGGAGAATATCGAGCGATTCTCCGTCGCCTCCCTCGAAGACCTCCGCCGGCAGCCGAGGAACCTCGCCTCCTTCGGAGCCGCCACCGCCGATCTCAACCGCCAGCTCAAAAGCTTTCTCCGCCAGAATCTCTACCGCCACTTCAAGGTCGAGCGCATGCGCCTGAAGGCCCAGCGGTTCCTGATCCAGCTCTTCGAAACCTACCTGAAAAACCCCACCCTTCTTCCCGAGGAATGCCAGCTCCGCTACGACTCCTGCGGCCGGGAGCGGGTGATCTGCGACTACCTCGCCGGGATGACCGACCGTTTCGCCCTCGACGAATACAAACGCCTTTTCGATCCCTACGAGAAGGTCTGATCTATCCCTTCCCGTCCTTTGAGAATCCCCCTCCCTTGTTCCACCCTTTGTCACCCACCCCCCGGGAGGGAAGGGCGAAAACTCTTCTTGAAAAATAATTAATCCTGGCCTATGGTGAATGGCACGCTATGCGCCATGGGAGAAGGGATTGGATCGTCTCTTTCAACATCTGCTGAGCCGCAGACGGGCCGTTTTCCTGGTCAGCGGCGGCTATCTGGCCTTGGCCCTGGGGTGGCTTGCGGTCACCCACGGGATCCCGGACCTTCTCATGGGGCAGGCCGAAGTGTTGCCCCACCTGGAGCTCTACCTCGAGGGGGGCCTGATTCTGGTCACCACCCTTCTGGTCGGCCTGCTCGCCCACCATGCCCTCTCCCTTCTCCACCGCAAGGAGCGGGAGATGCAGGAGATGGCGCGAAGCCTTTGCGCCGAGCAGGGGGACGATTTTTTCCAGGCCCTGGTTCTCGGCCTGAGCAAGACACTCCAGGTCGGATACGGAAGTATCTGCGAATTTTCCGATCCGGGGAAGACCAAGGTCCGCACCGTGGCCATCAGCCACGGGGGAAAGGTTCTCGAAAACTTCGAGTATGACCTGGCGGGAAGCCCCTGTGAGGACGTGGTCAGGGACGGACGTTGCATCGTGCCCCAGGGGGTCAGGGTGCGCTATCCGGAAGATGATCTGCTGCGGGACATGGAGCTGGAGAGCTACCTGGGGGTATCCCTGCGCGGTTCGGAAGGGAAGATCCTTGGGCTGATGGCGGTTTTCGACACCCGGCCGATGCCGAACCCCGGCCTGGCCGAGACCATCCTGCACCTCTTCGCCGCGCGGGCCTCTGCCGAACTGGAGCGGCGTCAGACGCGGGAAACCATCGATTACCTGGCCTCCTACGACCAGTTGACGGGCCTTCCCAATCGCCAGATGTTCGGGGAGATCCTGGCACGGGAGACCGCGGAGGCCGACCGCAGCGGGGAGATCGTGGCGGTGCTCTTCCTCGACCTCGACCGGTTCAAGAACGTCAACGAGTCATTGGGACACGCCATGGGGGACAGGGTCCTCAAGGAGGTTGCCGGAAGGCTCTCCTCGGCCCTGCGGCGATCCGACACCGTGGCCCGCCTGGGAGGAGACGAGTTCCTACTGTTGCTCCCGGGGCTCAAGGCCGCCGAAAATGCCGCCATGGTGGCCGGCAAGGCCCTGTCAGCCTTGCAGGCACCGGTGATGCTGGGGGAGGTAGAGGTTCACGTCGCCTCCAGCATCGGCATCGCCCTCTACCCCCAGGATGGTTCCGACGGGGCCACCCTGATGAAGAACGCCGACACGGCCCTGCACCAGGCCAAGGTCTCCGGGCGAAACAACTTCTGCTTTTTCACCCCCGAGATGAACGCCCTTTCCCTGCACCGCTTCGGGATGGAAAACGAGCTTCGAAAGGCCCTGGAGCGCCAGGAGTTCATCCTTCACTACCAGCCCCAGTACGAGGTGGGAAGCGGCCGAATGATTGCAGCCGAGGCCCTGATCCGCTGGATCCATCCGGAGCGGGGGCTGGTGCCCCCCCTCGACTTCATCCCCATCGCCGAGGAGACAGGCCTCATCGTCCCCATCGGCCAGTGGGTGCTGCGCACAGCCTGTCTCCAGAACAAGGCCTGGCAGGAGCAGGGGCTCCCCCGAATCAGGGTGGCGACCAACCTCTCGGCCCGGCAGTTCTACCAGCAGGACCTGGCCGAGGAGATCGGGCGTGTCCTGGAGGAGACGGGACTGGAGCCCACCTGGCTGGAACTGGAGATCACCGAGAGCATCATCATCCAGGACGTCCAGGGGACGATCCGCCAATTGAGCCGCCTGCGGGACCTGGGGATCCAGATCTCCATCGACGACTTCGGCATCGGCTACTCCTCCCTGAACTACCTCAAGCAGTTTCCCATCAACAGCCTGAAGATCGACCGGAGCTTCGTCAACGACATCGGGAAAAGTCAGGGGGACACGGCCATCGTGAGCACCGTCATCTCCCTGGCCCACAATCTCGATCTCGATGTGGTTGCCGAGGGGGTGGAAACTCGGGATCAGCTCGATTTCCTGAGCTCCAGCCGCTGCAACAAGATCCAGGGCTTCCTCTTCAGCCGTCCCGTCCCTTCCGGCGACCTCCCGGCTCTTCTGACCGGCAGCGCCCCCCCTCCCTGAAAGAGCTCAGGGGAATACGATCTTGCGATCCTCGCCACGGCGGTAGAGCAGAATGGTCTTGCCGAGCACCTGGGCCACAGAGGAAGCGGTTCTTTCGGAGAGGGCCGTGGCCACCTCCTGCCGGTCGAGATCGCACCCCTCCTGGAGTTTGACCTTGATCAGTTCGTGGGCCGTGAGAGCCTCTTCCACGGAGGCGAAAAGGGTCTCCGTCAGGCCGCCGCGCCCGATCATCACAACCGGTTTGAGATGATGACCGAGGGCACGCAGGTGCCGGGTCTGTTTGCCGGTCAGCTTCATTGTTTTTTCCTTTCCCGCTTTGAGGCCGAGTCGCCCTCTGGCTGCCTCGACGGCTGAATGAAGTTGAAAGAGGCGGCATTATACGCACTTCCCTGGGGGGGGCAAAGGAAAAACCGGAACGCTCCCGCCGAGAGGTTTGGAACGGAAAAAGGCCGCCATGCAGCGGCCTTTTTCCATGGAGAGTCTTTGGGGAGGGTTCTGGACGGATCAGCGGCTCTTCTCGACCATGTGGACCACGGCGGCGCGCACCTGCTGGTCGGTCAGGGAAACATATCCCCCCCTGGCCGGCATGATGCCCGAGCTTCCCTGGAAACCCTTGATCGCATTGTCGACCATGGTCTCCATTCCCTTGGCGATGCGGGGCTTCCAGGCCTCCTTGTCACCGACCTTCGGGGCCCCTGCGATTCCTCCGGCGTGGCAGGTGGCGCAGTTCTCCTGATAGACCTTTTCGCCCATGGCCGCATCGGCCTTGGCCGATTCCGACGCGCAGGCCGTGACTGCAAAGAGGCAGAGGAGGGGGAGGAGCAGGCAGATGGTGCGGAACATGGATTGTCTCCTTGGTGAAGGGTGGGTGGGGGATTCCCGGAGCTGGCGTTCGGTGCCCTCGAAGTCTAGCAGAATCCTGGACCTGCGCCAACGGGCATCCCCGGGAGGTGGCATGATAGAATGGCTTAACAGACCGATCCGGCGAAAGGAGACATCCATGGCTCGATCCGCCCACCCGATCGGGTTTTTTTCCCTGGCCCTCTTCTTTGTCCTGCCCTTGCTGGTTTTGGCCTCCTGCGCCGCCGCTTCCAGGCAGCCCCTGTTCCTCGAACCGGGATTCGCCTCCCTCGGGGTCGAGAGGGTCGCTCTGTTCCATGTGGTTTTTCTCTCCGATGCATCCGACCCATTCCTGGAGCTTCGTCTGGGCGAGGAGATACGGCATCAGGCCGCGGCGGCTCTGGAAGGGAAGGGCTACCAGGTGACCCTGGCAAGGGAGCCGCGGACCGGCAGCACCTGGAAACCCTACCGGTTGCCAGGCACCAACCCTGAATCCCTGGCGGCGCTGGCTCGCAGCGCGCCAGAGGAAGCGGACGCCCTTGTCATCCTCTGGATCGACGAGATCTTCGAGGGAGATGCGGATCACCACGGGGGGAGAACACTCGACCTCTACGGCACCGCCGCGATGGTTTCCCTTCCGGAGGGGCGGCAGCTCTGGCGGGATGAAGCCTCTGCCGTCTCGAGCCCCCTCCATTCGGGTCCCGGGCCCATGGGCATCCCGACAGCCCTGCAGGCGAAAATTCTGACGGAGCGCCTTTTTTCAACCCTGCCTGGGCCCAAGGGTCGCCGTTGAGCCATCCCTCCAACCATTCGCTGCCTCTCCGGCTCTGCCTCACCGGCCTGCAGGCCCTCTCTTCGCCGCCGAAAAAACATTCACCCTCCACCCCCTCCCATCTGGTTGTATTGACTGGAAATGTGACGGAGAATCGGCCATCTACCCTGCCGTTTCTGGAAAATAGTTCACCATTTGATCCGTCTCCTGGACTATAATCGAGAGCGATTGCCGGCTCGACCCGCCAGGTTCCCTCCGACCGGCCAACACCCAATCCCCCGGTCCCCATGTTTCTGCCCAGGTCCCGACACCGGTTTGCTTCGACGCTGTGGATCGTCTGCTTTCTGGTCCTCGCCCTGACCCCTCCTGCGGGGGCAGGAGAGGAAGACGTTCTTCTGGAGATCTCCTCGGAGGAGAGGGACGGCCTTCTGATCGCGGCGGTCTCGGGACGCTTTCCCTATCCCATCGAGGAGCTCGAGGCCGCTCTCGCCACTCCCGAGGGATGGTGCGAGTTCGTTCCCCTGACACTCAACGTCAAGGCCTGTTCCTGGAGCGGGGAGAGAGAGAACCGGCAACTTTCCATTTACGCCGGTCGCAAGGAATATCAGGCACCGGAGGACGCTTTCCGAATCGATTACAGGTTTGCCGCGGAATTCGTCGACGAGGACCGGTTCAGGGTCGCCCTGCAGGCTCCGGAAGGGCCTTTCGGGACCCGGGACTATCTCATCCGCCTCGAAGCCAGAAGGGACGGGGAGGGGACCCTGGTCCACCTTTTATCTTCCTTTCGGCCCAGCCTGGCCAGCCGCCTGGCCACCCGCGCCTACCTCTCCACTTTGGGCCGCGGCAAGGTCGGCTTCTCAACCCTGGCCGATGTGCAGGGGGAGGAGAAAACCCTGGTCCGAGGGGTGAAGGGGATCGTCGAGCGCAATGCCATGCGCTACTACCTCGCCCTGCAGACGTTCCTCGAAACCCGGGAGGTTCCCCCCGAAGGGCGCTTCGCCTTCCGGGCCTCCGCCTGGTTCGATCACACGGAGGCCTACGCCGAGCAACTCCACGAGGTCGAGAAAGAGGCCTACCTCAACGCCAAGGAGCGGGAACACCAAAACCAGCTCCGGCTTCAGGCCCTCCCGATCACCCACATGGCAGCCCATCTGGCAAAAACCCCCTAGGGTCCCGATGGCTCGATTCCATTCGTGACTTTGAGCGCCAGGCCCGATCACCCCCTGTCCTGATCCGCAACCCCTGTGCTATGCTGGCGACCATGACGATCTTCCGCTCCCCCTTCCGGCTTCTCTTTGTGGCCCTTCCCCTGTCGGCCCTGCTGCTCTCCTGCGGCAACCTTGGCTATTACACCCAGTGCGCCACGGGGCACATCGGCGTCATGACCCGCTGCCGGCCTATTCCGAAAATTCTGGCTGACCCCGGCACCTCCCCGGAGCTGGCGCAGCGTCTCGAGACGGTGATGGCCATCCGGGAATTCGCCAGCAGCGAACTGGGCCTGCCCCGCAACGGCAGCTACACCTCCTACGCCGACCTTGGTCGCCCCTTCGTGGTCTGGAACGTCGTCGCCACCCCCGAGTTTTCCCTGAAGCCTCTGGAGTGGTGCTTTCCCGTGGCCGGCTGCGTCCCCTACCGGGGGTACTTTTCCCGGGAAGGGGCCGAGCGCTTCGCCCGGGAGCTGCGCGAGAAAGGACACGATGTCCACCTCTACGGCGTCCCGGCCTATTCGACCCTGAACTGGTTCGACGACCCGGTGCTCAACACCTTCTGCGACGACAGGCCGACCTATTACATCGCCGGCTTGATCTTTCATGAACTGGCCCACCAGGTGCTCTACATCCCGGGGGATTCCCGGTTCAATGAGGCCTTCGCCGAAACCGTGGAGATCGAGGGGGGACGGCGTTGGCTGGAGAGGTTCGGCTCCCCGGAGGACCTCTCGGCCTTTCTCGAGGGGTTCGAACGGGAGGAGCGCTTTACGGACCTGCTCCTCCGCCACAGGACCAGACTGGCCGATCTCTACGGCCGATCCCTCCCCCCGGAGCAGATGCGGTCCGAAAAGGGGCTCCTGTTCGACGACTTCCGTCAGGCTCTGGTCGCGCTGAAGGAGGCCGAGGGAGGCTTCCGGGGTTTCGACAGCTGGATCATGATGAGCGCCAACAATGCCCGGCTCGCCTCGGTCAGCACCTACCGGGACCTCCGGCCCGCCTTCCGTGAGCTGCTCCTCCTGCAGGGGGGGGACCTGGGGGCCTTCTACCGGGCCGCCCGGGAGCTCGGAGGAGCAAAGCCCGAGGAGAGGGAATCCCGTCTGGCGGACCTCGCCGGCAATCGTCCATCGAGGGCCCCCCTGGTGGATGCGGGTGCCCTGGGCCTCGTCCAGGCCAAGGAGCGACCATGAAGCTCTGGACCATCGAGGGGAACCGCCTCCGGCTCGACGGCGGCGCCATGTTCGGAAACGTGCCTCGGGCCCTCTGGGAGGGATGGTTTCCCGCCGACGACAGGCACCGCATCGGCCTGGCCTGCCGCTCTCTTCTGCTTCAGGCAGGCTCACGGTGCATCCTCTTCGAGGCCGGAGCGGGGCTCTGCTTTCCCCCCGCGCTGCTGGAGAGGTACGGGATCGAGGGGGAGGACCATCGCCTTCTCTCGGGACTCTCGGCCCTGGGCATCCCCCCGGAGAAGATCACCGACGTGGTTCTCAGCCATCTCCATTTCGATCATGCCGGGGGCCTGCTCGCCCCGGTGACCGAAGGGGAGGCCCCCCGTCTCCTCTTTTCATCCGCCCGATATCATGTCAGCCGCCGGGCCCTGGAGAGGGCCAAGACCCCCCACCTTCGGGACCGCGCCTCCTTCCTTCCCGGGCTCCCCGAGCTGATCGAGGCCTCGGGCCGCCTCGAACTGATCGACGACCCCCGGCAACATTCCCTGGCCCCCACGGTGCGCTTCCGCTTCAGCGAAGGGCACACTCCCGGGCTGATGCAGGCCGAAATCCGAGGCGCCCGCCGCAAGGTCCTGGTGGCCGCCGACCTCGTTCCCGGCCTCGCCTGGATGCATCTGCCCGTGACCATGGGCTACGACCGCTCTCCCGAACTGGCCGTGGACGAGAAAAGGCGCCTTCTGGAGGAGTCCCTTGAGCAGGGAACCTACCTCTTCTTCACCCATGACCCCGCCGTCGCGCTGGCCAAGGTCATCCGGGACGAGAAGGGGCGTTTCGCTTCGGGGGAGAGGATGGAGCGATTGGAGGGGTGGGAACTCTGACCGGTCGAAGGAGAGGGGATTACTCGCCATAGGCGTGGACGGTATACCGGCGCCAGACCCCCAGCACACTCAGCACCTCGAGGTCGGCAAAATAGAGCTTTTCCATGCCGTGCGCCCTGGCGATATCGCCCAGGGCGTTGCTGTTCCAGGAGACGCTGACGTAGAACTGAAGCTGGCGCAGGTCCCCTTCGGCGGTGCGGGTGGCGGTCGACGTTCTGCCGGCGTCGAGATCGAGGGGTTCCACGGTGTGGGTGTAGATGAGGCCGTAGGTACAGCCGGAGAGGAGCAGGAGCAGAAAGAGAAGGGGAGGGAGTCTGTGCATGGGCCCTCTCCCGGTCAATCCCCGTAGACCACGGTGGTGGACCGGGTGTAGAGGCCGAAGAGGAGAAGGAAGAACTCCCGGTCCATGTGGTTGATGGTGGTGATGTCCCCCTCCCGGGCGGCGGCGGCCGTCCCGACATCACCCCAGGCGAAGAGCCAGAGGATTGAGGTCATCGTCGCCTCGCCTCGCTTTTCCCCGAGCACCGTGCGGTCGAGGTCGGTGTCGTAGGGGGTCTTGACGTTCATGTAGAGGCAGCCGCTCAGAAGCAGGGCGGCCAGCAGCATGGAAATCAGCGCTCTGAGTCTCTTCATCCCCGATCTCCCCTGGTTGGCGTTCATGGTCCGTTGCTGAACGCTAACAGGGGATGGGGGCCTGTCAAGTCGGGCTCAGGACGCACCCGCGGGAATCTGTGCCTCCACGGCGAAGCGCTTGATCTTCCGGGTGGTTGTCTTGGGGAACTCGTCCTCCCGAAGGGTGAACTTTCGCACCCGCTTGTAGTCGGCAAGGGCCTCGCCGGCGCGGAGGACTTCGCGGCGGATCAGCCGCTCCACATCCTCCTGTCGCATGGGGTGGAGCCCCTGCTCCCGGCCGTAGGCATCGAGGGCCTCCTGGTCGGGGTAGATCTGGGCATGGACCTCCTCGGCGGTCCGGTCGATGCGGTGGCCGTAAACCATCGCCTCGGCGATGAAGGGGCTCTTGAGCAGTTCGTTCTCCACCTCCTCGGGGTAGACGTTTTTGCCGTTGGGGGTGACGATGAGGTTCTTGACCCGCCCGCAGATGGAGAGAAAGCCCCCCCGTTCGATGCGACCGAGGTCCCCGGTGAAATACCACCCCTCCTTCAGGACCTCGGCGGTGGACTGGGGATTCTTGTAGTAGCCCAGCATGACGTTGGGCCCCCGCACCAGAATCTCGCCAACCCCTTCCTCGTTGGGGGTGTCGATGCGCACCTCCACCCCATCCAGGGGGAGGCCGACTGTTCCGAGTCGGGTCTTGCCGGGGCGCTCCAGGCTGATCACCGGCGAAGTTTCGGTGATGCCGTAACCCTGGAAGAACCGAAAACCGAGATCCTGGAAGGCCTTGGCGATCTCCGGGTCGAGGGCCGCCCCTCCGCTGACGAAGATGGTCTGCTCCCCGAAGGCCTTACGGACGCGGGAGGCCACCAGGGAACGGGCGAGGGGAAGGGCGTAGAGGAGCCGCGAGGAGGGCTTGGCCTCGATCCCCTTTTTGATCCGGTCGAGAAAGAGGCGGTAGACGGCGGGCACCCCCAGGAAGAAGGTCGGGCGGACCTCCCTCAGGTTGTCCCCGAGGCGCTTGAGGGATTCGGCGAAGTTGACCGTTCCCCCCAGGGAGAGGGGGAGGAGGATGCCGCAGACCTGCTCGAAGACGTGGTTGATCGGCAAGAAGGAGAGGGTGGCGATGCTCTGGTCGAGGCCGAAGAGGCCGGGGAGCCCCCGGAGGTTGGAGGTGATGTTGCCGTGGGAGAGGACGGCCCCCTTGGAGCGGCCGGTGGTCCCGGAGGTGTAGAGGATGACGGCGGGGTCCCCTGGGAGCAGCGGTGCCGGCTCGGGGGGATGGCTCGCCTGCAGGGCTCTCAGGGAAACCAGCCGCCCCTCCTTCTCGAGGCTCTGACGCAGGCGGGTCCCGGAGGAGAAGAGGTCGTTCTCCGCGGAGGACTCGGGGGGGGAGACGGCTCCCACGAGGCTGCGGTGGGCCTTGTTGGCAAGACCCTCGAGGGTGGCGACCTGTTCGGGGGGGAGGTCGAGGGTGTTGACCAGGCGGTGCCACTCCTCGACCAGGGCTCCCACGGCGGCCGTGGCCTGCTCCAGAGCCGCCCGGGGGCCACCGCGACCGTCGAGAAGAACGATCCCCTTGAGGGCCGGGAGCTCCTCCACGACGTCGAGAACCGTCTCGAGCAACTCCCGGGTGGTGAAAAGAAAGGTCGCGTCGCAGTCGGAGAGGACATGCCGCAGCTCGGCCGCCTTGAGTTCCTTGTCGATGGGAACGGCGACGCCGCCGGCCTTGAGGATGCCGAGGTAGGCGGTCACCCAGCGGGGGGAGGAAGGGGCGAAGAGGGCGGCCTGCCCCCCGGAACGAAGGCCCCGGGTCTGCAGCCCGGCGGCCACGGCGTCGGAATCGGCGCCGAGGGTCCCATAGGAAGTCGACTGCCAGCGGCTGCCGACTTTCTCCTTCAGCGCGGGCTTGTCGGGGTAGTTTTCGAAACTGGGCTGCAGCAGGGAGAGGATGGTTTCCAAGACGATATCTCCTTGATTCGAAGGGTCTTGTCGCTGCCCGGCATGGTAGCCGGGGTGCGCCCCATGGCGCAAGCCCTTTTCCTCCCCCCGGCACGCCTCCTCCGACGGGGTTTTCCCTTTACAAATCCCATGGCATCCTGTATATCCTAGTGGTTTTCGCAAACCCCCGCCAACGCAAGGATTTTACCGCTTCATGGACCAGAGCCGAATCCGCAATTTCTCCATCATCGCCCATATCGACCACGGCAAGTCGACCCTTGCCGATCGCCTTCTCGAGACCACCGGCGCCCTCACCTCCCGGGAGAAGAAGGACCAGTTTCTCGACAAGATGGAACTGGAGCGGGAGCGGGGGATCACCATCAAGGCCCAGGCCGTGCGGCTTCGCTATCGGGCCGATGACGGAAAGGACTACATCCTCAACCTCATCGACACCCCGGGCCACGTCGACTTCACCTACGAGGTGAGCCGCTCCCTGAAGGCCTGCGAGGGAGCGCTCCTGGTCGTCGACGCCTCCCAGGGGGTCGAGGCCCAGACCCTCGCCAACGTCTATCTCGCCATCGACCAGAACCTCGAGGTCTTCCCCGTCCTGAACAAGGTCGACCTCCCCAGCGCCGAGCCGGCCCGGGTCAAGGAGGAGATCGAGGAGATCATCGGCCTCGATACCTCCGACACCATCGAGGCGAGCGCCAAGGAGGGGATCGGGATCCATGAAATCCTCGAGGCCATCGTGCAGAAGATCCCCTCTCCCAAGGGGGACCCCGAGGCGCCCCTCAAGGCCCTGATTTTCGACTCCTGGTACGACTCCTACCAGGGGGTCATCATCCTGGTGCGGATCATCGACGGCTGCCTGCGCAAGGGGGACAAGATCCAGCTCATGGCCAACCGCAAGACCTGCGAGGTCCTCAAGCTCGGCGTCTTCTCCCCCCATCCCGTGGAGATGGAGAGCCTCTCGGTGGGGGAGGTCGGCTTCGTCATCGCCGGCATCAAAGGGGTGCAGGACGCCAAGGTCGGCGACACCCTCACCCACCTCCACCGCCCCACGGCGAACCCCCTGCCCGGCTTCAAGGAAGTCAAGCCGATGGTCTTCTCGGGGCTCTATCCCATCGACACCGCTGAATACGATGCCCTGCGCGATGCCCTGGAGAAGCTGCGGCTCAACGACTGCTCCTTCACCTTCGAACCGGAGAACTCCCTGGCCCTCGGTTTCGGTTTCCGCTGCGGTTTTCTGGGGCTGCTCCACATGGAGATCATCCAGGAGCGCCTGGAGAGGGAATTCGGCGTCGATCTGATCACCACGGCCCCCACCGTCGTCTATAAGGTCACCACCGTGCGCGGCGAGCACCTGCGGGTGGAGAGCGCCAACAAGCTCCCAGAGGTCCAGCACATCGAGTCGGTGGACGAGCCCTTCATTCTCGCCTCCATCCATGTCCCCAACGAATTCGTCGGCGCCGTGCTCGCCCTGTGCGAGGAGAAGCGCGGGGTGCAGCGGGAGATCAAGTACCTCACCGCCAACCGGGTGATGGTGGTCTACGAACTCCCCCTGAACGAAATCGTCCTCGACTTCTACGACCGGCTCAAGTCCATATCCCGCGGCTACGCCTCCCTCGACTACGAGCACCTCGACTACCGCCGGAGCGACCTGGTGAGGCTCAACGTGCTGATCAACGGCGAGGTGGTCGATGCCCTCTCCCTGATCGTCCATCGCGAGAAGTCCCAGTTCCGCGGCAGGGACCTGGTCTCCAAGATGAAGGAGTTCATCCCCCGCCAGCAGTACGAGGTGGCCATCCAGGCCGCCATCGGCAACAAGGTCATCGCCCGGGAGACCGTCAAGGCCCTGCGCAAGGATGTCACCGCCAAATGCTACGGGGGGGACATCACCCGCAAACGCAAACTTCTCGAGAAGCAGAAGGAAGGCAAGAAGCGGATGAAGCAGGTGGGGAGCGTCGAGCTTCCCCAGGAGGCCTTCCTGGCGATTCTCAAGGTCAAGGAGAAGAAGTGATGGCACGGCCCCTCTTCAGCTGCAAGCCCCGGGAAATTCTCTACGCCTCCACCCCCTGGGAAGTCTGGGCCATCGGGTGGATCGCCGTCATCCAGGGCGTCTTCTGGCTCTTCACCCCGGAGATCGTCCCCGGAACCAAAGGGGAGGTGCTCCTGGGCATCTACCTGGTCCAGGGGGCTCTCTTTCTGGCCTTCGGCTTCGGGGCGTGGAATCGCCGCCTCTGGGGCTGGCGAGGGCTCGCCGCCCTTTCCCTGGCGGCCTTCTGCGTTCACCTGGCGGCCGGCATCCATCCCCCCGTCTCCGCCGCCATGAACCCCCTGCTGCTCGCCATCTACCTCTTCTTCCGGACCCTCTCGGGCTGGGAGGGGGCGCTGCTGCTTCTGGCCCTGCTCGGCTGGACCCGCAAGAAGTACTTCCTTCCCGCGTCCGTGGAAGAGGCCCCCCTCGACCCCGCCCCCTCCAAGGGTCGGGAATGGGCCGAGGCCTTTCTCTTCGCCCTGATCTTCGCCCTGCTGCTGCGCACCTTCGTGGTGCAGGCCTTCAAGATCCCCTCGGGTTCCATGGAGGATACCCTACTGGTAGGGGATCACCTGCTGGTCAACAAGTTCGCCTACGGCACCCGCCTCCCCATCACCGGCGACGTGATCTTCGACATCTCCTCCCCCGACCGCGGGGACATCATCGTCTTCGAATACCCCCTCGACCGGGAGCTGACTCCCTTCGAGCGGAGGGATTTCATCAAGCGGGTCATCGGCACCCCGGGGGACCGGGTGAAGATGGTCGAGCAGGTCGTCCATGTCAACGGCGAGCCCTTCCGGATCCCCCAGGAGATCCACAAGGGGCCCCAGGGGCCTTCGACGGGGCTGCTCTACAACTTCGACGAGGTGGAGGTCCCCCCCGGCCACTACTTCGTCATGGGAGACAACCGGGACCGTTCCTCCGACAGCCGCTTCTGGGGATTCGTTCCCGAGCAGAACATCCGGGGAAAGGCCTTCATCAAATACTGGTCCTGGGACAGCGAGGGGGCGCTGCTCCAGAAAATCCGCTGGAGCCGCCTGGGGCGCCCCATCCGGTGAATAGAGTGAAGACCCCCCAGGTTTGGTGTTGACTTCCCCGTCGACCACCTGATATAGTCCCGAAAAATCCGAACTCTGTCCCTTTTAAGTCGGTCCCGAGAGATCGACAAAGGCGGCTGTCAATGCACGGGAAAACCGAACGGTTTCGTCTGTCCGAGTACCTTGTCGCCTCTTTGGGGACAAGGTACTTTTTTTGTGCCCGCCACCCGGGCGAAGGGAGGAGATGAGCCATGGCAAAGGGGGGAACAGTCATTCTCGACGGCGCAGGGATCGGCCGGGCGCTGACCCGCATCGCCCACGAGATCCTGGAGCGCAACAAGGGGGGGGAGGACCTGGTGCTTGTCGGCATCCGCAGCGGCGGTGACCACCTCGCCGGCGAGCTGAAGAAGCGCATCGCTCTCATCGAGGGGAAGGAGATCCCCCAGGGGGCCATCGACATCACCATGTATCGCGACGACATCGCCTCCCGCGGGGCCCAGCCCGTCGGCAAGACCGCCATCCCCTTCGATCTCGATGAGCGCCGGGTGGTGCTCGTCGACGACGTCCTCTACACGGGACGCACCATCCGCGCCGCCATGGATGCCCTCATGGACCTGGGGCGGCCCCGCAATATCCAGCTCGCCGTGCTCATCGACCGGGGACACCGCGAGCTTCCGATCCGGCCCGACTACGTGGGGCGCAACGTTCCCACCTCCCATGAAGAGAAGATCGAAGTCTCCTTCGACGGAGCCCTTGCTCCCGTCGAGGTCCGGCTGCTCAAGCCCTGAGAGGTTTTTGAAACGCGGCAGTGAGGCGTTTTTCATCAGCCACCCATGATCCAGGAGGGGTCCATGACGTTCCGCCACAAACATATCCTCGGCATCGAGCAGCTTTCCCGGGAAGACATCGAGACCATTCTCGACAGCGCCGACAGCTTCAAGGAGATCAACAGCCGGGAGATCAAAAAGGTCCCCACCCTGCGGGGCAAGACCATCATCAACCTCTTCTTCGAGGCGAGCACCCGCACCCGCACCTCCTTCGAGATCGCCGGCAAGCGCCTCTCCGCCGACACCATCAACATCACCTCTTCCTCCTCCTCGGTGGTGAAGGGGGAGACTTTGGAGGATACGGCCCGCAACCTCGAAGCGATGCGCCCCGACATCATCGTCATGCGTCACGCCGCCTCGGGTGCCCCCCACTACCTGGCCGAGAGGATCGAATCCTCGGTGATCAACGCCGGCGACGGCGCCCACGAACACCCGAGTCAGGCCCTCCTCGACCTGCTGACCATCCGCCAGCACAAGGGGCGGATCGAGGGGCTGACCGTGGCCATCGTGGGGGACATCACCCACAGCCGCGTGGCCCGCTCCAACCTCTACGCCCTCAACAAGATGGGGGCCAAGGTCAGGCTCGCCGGCCCGGGAACCATGATTCCGCCCGGGATCGAACGACTCGGCGCCGAGGTCTACAACGACATGAACGAGGCCATCAAGGGGGCCGACGTGGTCATGATGCTCCGCATCCAGCTCGAGCGCCAGGGCAAGACCATGCTGCCGACCCTCAGGGAGTACGCCCGCTGCTTCGGCCTCAATCCCCGCAACCTTCCCCTGGCCGCCAAGGATGCCCTGGTCATGCACCCCGGCCCCATCAACCGGGGCGTGGAGCTCTCCTCCTACGTCGCCGACGGGGCCCAGAGCGTGATTCTCGACCAGGTGGAAAACGGCGTGGCCGTGCGCATGGCGCTGCTCTACCTGGTGAGCGGGGGGGAAGGGGCCGAAGGGTAGGGGCCCCAGGGGCCGCTGCGGAATACCGATGGATCAACTCTGACCGGATGAGGTGACGAGATGAAAATACTGATCAAGGGAGGCCGCGTTCTCGACCCGGCCCACGGCGTGGACGGGACCTTCGACGTGCTGCTGGAGAAGGGGAAGGTCGCAAAAATCGACAAGGGGATCAAGGCCGAAGGGGCCGAGGAGATCGACGCCCGGGGGAAGCTGGTCACCCCCGGCCTGATCGATATCCACGTCCACCTGCGGGACCCGGGCTACGAATACAAGGAAGACATCGTCTCGGGCACCCTGGCCGCCGCCGCCGGAGGCTTTACCTCCGTGGCCTGCATGCCCAACACCAGCCCCGTCAACGACAACAAGGCGATCACCCTCTACATCCGCCGCAAGGCGCAGGAGGAGGGGTTCGCCAACGTCTTCCCCGTCGGCTCGATCACCAAGGGGCTCAAGGGTGAGAGCCTCTCGGAAATGGCCGAGCTGCGCGACGCGGGATGCGTCGCCCTCTCCGACGACGGCCATCCCGTCACCAGCGGCGAGCTGATGCGCCGGGCCCTGGAGTACGCCCGCCCCTTCGGTCTGGTCCTCATCTCCCACGCCGAAGATCTCTCCCTGGTCGGCGAGGGGGTGATGAACGAAGGGTTCGTCGCCACCGAGCTCGGCCTCAAGGGGATCCCCTGGGTGGCCGAGGACGCCGCCATTGCCCGGGACGTCATGCTGGCCGAATTCACCGGGGCCCGGCTGCACGTGGCCCACGTCTCCACCCGCGGGTCGGTGGAAATCATCCGCGCCGCCAAGAAGAGGGGGGTTCCGGTGACCTGCGAGGCCGCTCCCCACCACTTCACCCTCACCGAAGAAGCGGTGCGGGGCTACAACACCGACGCCAAGATGAACCCGCCCCTGCGCACCGCCGGCGACGTGGCGGCCCTTCGCACGGCTCTGGCCGACGGCACCATCGACGCCGTCGCCACAGATCACGCCCCGCACCACATCGACGAGAAAAACGTTGAATTCAATATCGCCCTCAACGGCATCGTCGGGCTGGAGACGGCCCTGCCGCTGACCCTGCGTCTGGTGGAGGAGGGGGCGCTCACCCTCGGCGATGCCGTCCGCCTGCTCACCTGCGGGCCCGCACGGGCCCTGGGGATTCCCCGGGGGACCCTGGAGGTCGGCGTGCCGGCCGATGTCAC
>JBFHXN010000003.1:0-24260 GCA_041598955.1 Desulfuromonadales bacterium
AGGCGGTGCGGGTGGAGCCCGGGGCGACCCTGACCGTGCGCCCCGGCGCGGTGGTGACCTTCGCCACGGGGGGGCTGGAGGTGGCCGGGCGGCTCGTCGCCGAGCAGGCCCTCTTCACGGGGAAGGACTGGCAGGGGATCGTTCTCAAGGGGTGCGACGAGGGAACCCTCCTGCGGGAGGTGCGGATCGAGGGGGCCCGCACGGGACTTCTCGTGACGGGCGGCGCCCCGCGCCTTCTGGGCCTCACCCTCGCGGGGAACGGGACCGGGATGGAGCTTCGGCAGAAGACCGCCGCCGAGGTGGCCGACTCCCTCTTCAGCGGCAACGGGCGGGTGGGGCTCTTCGTCAAGGACGACGCCCTCCCCCGGATCGACGGCAACCGCTTCGAGCACAACGGAAAGTTCGGCGCCTACATCCACCGCTCCACCCCGGCGAGTTTCCGGGGAAACCGCTTCCGGGGCAACCCCACGGGGCTGGCGGTCAGCAACTTCGGGAGCGACCCCCGCATCGAGGGGAACCTCTTCGAGGAGAACGAACTCGGCATCCTGGTCGACCGGGCCGCCCGCCCCGTCATCTCCGGTAATCGCCTGGAGGGGAACGGCACGGGGTTGAGGCTCTACCGGCGCAGCGACGCCCAGGTGGAGGGAAACCGCTTCGGGGGGACGGGGGTCGCCGTCTCGGTGGCCTACTCCTCCTACCCGCGGATCGCGGGGAATGATTTCGCCGGCCCGGGGCAGGCCCTTTTCCTGGAGTTCCAGTCGGCGCGCTGGGAGGCGGACCGGGGGGCGGCCGCCCGGGAGGAGGAGGTGGCCTCCCGGGGAGCCTTCGGCGGCGCTCCCCGCACCCAGGTGACGGAGGAGGAGCGTCGGGCCAACGGTCTCGACGGCACCGTCGATGCCCGGGGGAACTGGTGGGGGGAGGCGGGGACGGCTGAACTGCATCGCATCGGCCCGGGAGGAAACCCCTCCTTCATCCATGACGGCCGGGATGCTCCGACCTTCATCGAGGGGGGGAAGAGCTACCCTCTCGACACCGTGCGCTTCGCCCCCTGGAGCGAGACGCCCCTGACGGCGGGGAAGGCCCGGCCCGCACCCTAGGACGCAAGGGGACTGGCTCCCGCAGGGTGCCTGTCCCTGTCGGTCGAGAACGGATCTACCCCGTCTCGACGAGCCCGAAGTTCACCCCCTCTCCCTGGACGGGAGAGGGCCGGGGTGAGGGTGAAAATCCGATCCTTCCGCTCCCGGCTCCCCGCCGGTCTTGCGTGCCCTTTGAACCATGCCCCCTGTTTTCAGGGGCTCACGTCACGGGACATCCGACCATGAAGCGACTGGCACTGATTCTGATCCTCCTCACCGCCGCCGCGCCGGCCCTCGCCTCCTCGGGGATCAAGGGCAGGGTCGCCTGGCGGGGGGAGTTGGTCCCCGAGGTGAGGGTGCGGGCCTACCGTGCCGTGGCCGACATCGCCCGGGGTGCCGCCGTGGCCGTCTCCGCGCCGGCGGCCACCGACGGCACCTACCGCCTCGAACTCCCCCCGGGAGAGTATTACCTCACCGCACGGGACTTCGAGGGGGCCCCGGTCCCGGGGGGGCATTTCTGCTACTATAGTGGCGGTCCCGTGCGGGTCAGCGAGGGGAGCTATACCAACGTCGGCTTCAACCTGATCCGCATCCCGACCGAGGCGCCCCCCGAGGCGGGCTCCTTCACCGGGTTGCGCGGGGAGATCACCTTCCAGGGTGAGCCCCTCGAGAAAAGCTATCTCTATGTCTACCGGGACGGGGAGAAGGGGTTCAAGGGCCCCGGCTACCTGATCCATCCCGTGGAGCGGGGCACCTTCCGCCTGCGCCTCCCCCCGGGAGACTACTACCTGCTGGCCCGCAAGCGGGCTGTCGGGGGGATGTACGGTCCCATCGAGATCGGAGACCATTTCAACTACTACTTCGGCAACCCCGTGCGGGTGGAGGCGGGGAAGGTCCGGGAGGTGAAGATCGAGACCATTACCCGCCTCTCCATGCTCGAGGAGGAGACGGCGCTCCCCTTTCACGGGGTGCGGGGAACCATTCTCGGCCCGGGGGACAAACCGGTTGCTGGGGTGCGGGTCTTCGCCTACCGCGACGCCGGGATGACCGGAACCCCGGCCTACTTCTCCCCCCCGACAGCCGCCGACGGCCGCTTCGAACTGGCGGTGCCGCTGGGGGAGGGTTTCTTCCTGCTGGCCCGGCAGAGCTTCGGCGGCCCGGCCGAGCCGGGGGAATTCTATGGCCGTTACGCCGGCCGGCCCGACCCCAGGGTGACGGTGGCGGAGAAAGAGAGCCTCGAGGTGACCATTCATGTGCAACCGCAGCCCTAGACGCCTGGCTTTTGTGACACTCGTCCTGCTGGCCCTGGCCGCGGCCTGGTCCGGCCCCTCCGCGGCGGCCGAGCAGCGCGTCGAGGGGACCGCCCGCTGGAGCGGGGAGGTCCGCCTCAAGGGGACGGTGCTCGTCGCCCCGGGCGCCGTCCTGACCGTGGCGCCGGGGACGGTGATCCGTCCCGCGACCCCCGCCGACCGCATCGTGGTGCAGGGAGTGCTCAAGGTCGAGGGGACGGCCCAGGCCCCGGTCCGTTTCGTCGCCCCGAAAGGATGGCAGGGGATCGAGTTCGTCGAGTCCCCCGACGGCAGCGTCCTGCGCCATGCCGAGTTCCAGGGAGCCCAGGCAGCGGTGAGCTGCCTCGCCTCCTCCCCGGCCATCCTCTTCTGCTCCTTCCGTGACTGCGAGGCGGGGGTGAAGCTGCTGCGGGAGTCGGGATCCCGCATCGAGGACTGCCTCTTCTCCGGCAACCAGATCGGCATCGACAACGAGATGAAGTCCTTCCCCGTCATCCGCCGCAACCGCTTCCTGGGGCAGGGCAAGTCGGGGATCGTCGCCTCCAACAACAGCCGGGGCGCCATCGAGGAGAACCTCTTCGAGAAGAACAAGCAGGCCGTGGGGCTGCACACCAAGTATCCCGACCGGGTGGCCAAAAACCGCTTCATCGACAACGAGACGGCCCTCTTCTGCTACCAGAGCCAGAACACTCCCCTGGTGACCGGCAACCTCTTCGAGAAGAACCAGGCCGCCCTGGTCAACTTTTCCTTCGCCTACCCGGCGGTGGAGGAGAACCGCTTCATCGGCAACCAGACGGCGGTCCGCAACGACCAGTTCGGATCGGCCCGCATCGTCCGCAACCTCTTCCGGGAGAACGGCACCGCCCTCTTCAACAACCGCAAGTCCAACCCCCAGGTGGAGAAGAACCTCTTCGAGAAGAACGGCCTGGCCCTCTTCGTCGACTACTCCTCCTACCCCAAGGTGCGGGACAACAACTTCATCGGAAACAAGAAGGGGGTGGAACTCGGCATCTACCAGAGCGCCGACTGGGAGAAGCGCTCCGGCTCCCGGCGCCTCGTCCAGGAGGAGGCCCAGGCCCGGGGGAGCCGCAATCCCCTCATCGCCCAGGCTCCCAACGCTTTCGAGGATTTCGTCGACGTGCGGCAGAACTGGTGGGGGGAGGATACCAGACTGCTCGCCGCCGCCGGCCCCGAGGGGAACGTCGCCATCTTCTTCGACCGCAGGGACAAGCCGAAGGTCACCTACGAGGGGTACGGGCAGGGGAGCTTCGTCCTTGACTGGGTCCGTTTCCACCCCTGGCTGGAGGCACCGGTGGCCGACGTGGGGCCGAAGTGATGAGGGTCCGGATCCTTCTTCTGGCCGCTCTGCTCTTGCCGGGCGCCCTGCAGGCAGCCCTGGTGGAGGGGAGGGTGGTCTCGGCCGAGAGCCCCCTGGCCGGGGTCCGGGTGGAAGCCCACTCCACCCTCGATTATTCGGGGCCCCCGGTGGCGGTTTCGGGGCCCAGTGCAGCGGACGGGAGCTACCGGATGGATCTGCCCGAGGGGCTCTACGCCTTTTTCGCCCGGGACGCCGACCGGGGCCTTTTCGCCTTCTGCGGCCAGAACCCCGTGGCCGTCGGCGGGGAGAGCGTCTGGGTCGGGCTGCAGGCGATTCCCTTCCGGGCCCCCGAGCGGCGCCCCTACGACAACGAGTATGCCGGGGCCGTCGAGGGGGTGGTGCTCTTCGAGGGGGCCCCCCTGGAGGGGGCTTATCTCTCCCTTTATCTCGATGTGGCGGAGGACCTCAAAGGGCAGGGGTACCGCCTCTCCCCCCCCACGGGGCCCGACGGACGCTTCGCCTTTGACGATCTGCCCGAAAGCGGATATTTTCTCGTCGCCCGCAAGCGTCAGGGGGGGGGACGGGTCGGCCCCGTCCGGGAGGGGGATCACCTGGCCGTCTTCGGCGGCAATCCCCTGGCCGTGCGGGCCGGGGAGTCGATCCGGGTCGTCCTGGAGGCCGTTGCCAAGGTTCGCCCGGCCTCCGGCGCGGAAACCCTCGGGCGGGTCACGGGCAACGGTTTCCGGGGGATGGTGACCGACGCCGCAGGGAAGCCCGTGGCCGGGATGCACGTCTTCGCCTACACCGACCGGGTCATCGGTCACCAGCGCCCCGCGGCCCTTTCGGCCCCCACGGGGCCCGACGGTCGCTTCGAGGTCCACCTGCCCGAACCGGGCACCTATTTCGTCGGCGCCCGCAGGGACTACGGGGATTCCCCGGCCCCCGGCGAGCCCTTCGGCCTGTACGATGCGACGGCGGACCACGGCCTTGCGATCCCTCCGGGGACGATTCTGGAGGGGATCCGGATCGTGGTCGAGCCGATCAACCTGCAATAGGGGACTGTTGAAAAACGCCGGTCTGCCGCGCTCCCCTCGTCCCTCGGCCTCGACGTAGCTTTCGCTATGCCTAACGCCTCGGAACTTCGGGCGCCTCGCATCCAGGCATTATTGAACAGCCCAAGATTCCATGCTTTTGAGTGCAAACTGCAAAGGGAGGGACCATGAGCAGCAAACCGGAGCAACCCGAGGTCAAGCTGGAGATCCAGGTCGACGAGGAGACCGCACAGGGGGTTTACGCCAACCTGGCGGTGGTCAACCACAGCGACGCCGAATTCACCCTCGACTTCATCTTCGTGCAACCCCAGGTTCCCCGGGGCAAGGTGCGGACCCGGGTGATCACCTCCCCCCGGCATGTCAAGCGCCTGTTGCAGGCCCTGCAGGAGAATCTGCGCAAGTACGAGGAGAAGTTCGGCGTCATCGAGACCGGCGGGGCACAGGGCCCCGCGCCGGCGGGGGATTATCACTGAGGGAAAGGGACGGGGCATCGATGGGCAGACGCCTTTCACTCCTGGCCGCCCTCCTGGTTTTGGGAGGCTGCGCGGCGGCCCGGCCCGCTGCGATCCTTGAGGATGCTGTGATCGCCGGCGAGGCCGTCTGGTCCGGGGAGGTGCGCATCCGGGGAATCGTCACCGTGAAGAAGGGGGGACGGCTCACCATCCTTCCGGGTACCCGGGTGGTCTTCGAGAAGCTCGACCGGGACGGCGACGGCATCGGCGACGGGGAGCTGCTCGTGGAGGGGGCCCTGGTGGCCAAGGGTCGCCCGGGCGAGCCGATCCTCTTCACCAGCGGGGCCGACAGGCCGGCCCGGGCCGACTGGAAGTTCATCTATCTCGACTTCGCCCGGGAGGGGGTCCTCGAGCAGGTGGTCGCCGAGTATGCCTACAGCGGTATCCAGGTCCACTTCTGCGCCGCCTCCATCACCGACTCGGTCTTCCGCCACAATGTCGACGGGGTCCGCTTCTCCACCGCCCGGGTCGAGGTGGCCGGCAACCGCATCCACGACAACACCCACGGCATCCGCTACGAGGAGCGCCGGGGGAGCGGGCGGGTCCATCACAACGACATCGTCGGCAACGACGTGGGGATCTTCGTGGTGACCCGCGCCGAGGATCGCACGAGCATCGAGGAGAACAACGTGACGGGCAACCTGCGGTACAATGTGAAAATGGGGCTTGACCAGGCCGGGGACGTTACCTTCCCCCGCACCTGGTGGGGCACCGTCGATCCGGCGGAGATCGCCGGCACCTTTTTCGACAAGACGTTCGACCCCGCCCTCGGGCGGGTCCGGGCCCCGGAGCCCCTGGCGGCGCCGGTGGCCATCGATACCTGGAGACACGCGCAAGGAGGCTCAGGCATATGAAAGGATTCTTCCGGAAATCGGCCCTCGTGGCCATGCTCGCCCTCTTCCCCCTGGCGGTTGTGCAGCCGGCCGTGGCCTGCGTCGGCAAGACCCTGGTCATCGGCTCCAAGGGGACGGTCCAGCAGGACATCATGGCCCAGCTCCTCGCCCTGCTCATCAGCGAGCGGACCGGGACCACCTCCAAGGTGGTGAAGTTCGATTCGACCGCCGCCGCCCACGAGGCGCTTCTGCGGGCCGACCTCGACCTCTACGTGGAGTACACCGGGGTCGGGCAGACGGAGATCCTCAAGGGGGAGGCCTTTTCCGACCGGGAACGGCTCTACGGCGAGGTCAAGGCACGCTACAACCAGGATCTCAACCTCATCTGGCTGCAGCCCCTCGGCTTCGAGGAGCCCTCCGTCGTCCCCCCCGGGGTCCCCGCCCAGGCGGCTCCGGTGGTTCGCAAGGACACCCTGAAGAAGTTCCCGGCCCTGGCCCGGCTCATCGACAAGCTGGGGGGCGCCATCGACGGCGAGACCATGAAGCGCCTGGAGAAGGAGGCGGCGGGGGAGAATTTGAGAGAGGTGGCGAGACGCTTCCTCAAGGATCGAAAGCTGATTTAGGAGAGAGCCCCATGACCGGAATGGATCGAAGGGAGTTCGTCCGTCGTTCGCTGCGGACCGCCCTGACGGCGGCCGCCCTGGGCGGGGTGCCTGTCCTCGACCTCTGGCCCCGGGGGGCCCTGGCCGCGCCGGCGGGCCCCGCGGTGGCGGTGCGCCGGGGGAAGGACGTCCCCGCCCTGGTCCGCCAGACCCTGGCCGCCCTGGGGGGGATGGGGGCCTTCGTGCGCGTCGGCGAGACGGTGGTGGTCAAGCCCAACATCGGCTGGGACCGCACCCCCGAGCTGGCCGCCAACACCCACCCCCTGGTGGTTCGCACGGTGGTGGAGCTCTGCCTGGAGGCCGGGGCGAAAAAGGTCCTGGTCTTCGACCGCAGCGCCAACGATCCCCGGCGCTGTTACGTCCAGAGCGGCATCCAGGAGGCGGTGGAGGGGCTGCGCTCCGACCGGGTCTCGGTGGAGCACATGGAGAGGCGTGCCTACCAGGATCTCGACATCCGCGACGGCGTCGAGCTCAAGCGCTGGTCCTTCTACCGGCCGGCCCTGGAGGCCGACCGGTTCATCAACCTCCCCATCGCCAAGCACCACTCCATCACCAAGCTGACACTGGGGATGAAAAACGTCATGGGGGTGATCGGCGGAAACCGGGGGATGCTCCACCGCACCATCGAGGAGTCCCTCGCCGACCTCAACGGGGTGGTCCAGTCGGACCTCACCCTCATCGACGCCACCCGGATCCTGGTGGCCAACGGTCCCCAGGGGGGGCGCCTGGAAGATGTCCAGGCGGCCGACACCCTCATCGCCTCGGCCGACATCGTCGCCGCCGACAGCTATGCGTCAACCCTCTTCGGTTATCGTCCGCAGGAGATTCCCACCCTGGTCACCGCCGCCCGGCGGGGGCTGGGGGAGATCGACCTCGCCAAGGTGCGCATGGCGTGAAGTTCCCCGGCCCCCTCCGCCGCTGGCGCCTTGCCAGCCAGCTTCTTTGCCTGGCCGGTTTTCTCTGGCTCTTCCTGCAGACCGAGTATCGCGGTCTGGACGAGCTTCCCTACCCCGTCAGCCTCCTCTTCCGGATCGACCCCCTGGCCGCCCTGGCCGATCTTCTCGCTCCCGGCCCCTTCGGCTGGCGGCTGCTCTGGCCGGCCCTGCTCCTTCTGGCCCTCACCGCCCTGCTCGGTCGCTTCTTCTGCGGATGGATCTGCCCCCTGGGGACCACCCTGGACGGGGCCGGGCGCCTCTTCGGGCGCGGGGAGGGCCCCGTGCGCCCCGTCTGGCGGCGGGTCAAGTACTACCTGCTCATCTTTCTCACCGCCGCCGCCCTCTTCGGGGTGCAGCTGCTGGGGGTTTTCGATCCCCTGAGCATCTTCCTGCGCACACTCACCGTGGCCTTCTACCCGGCCTGGAACCTGGCCCTCAACGGAGCCTTCGAGGGGCTCTACGCCCACCTGGTCCCCCTGCTCTCCCCCCTGGCCGACAAAGCCTATCCCCTCTTCCGGGACCACCTGATGGCCTTCCATCAGCCCTATTTCACCCTCGCCCTCTTCACCTTCGCTCTCTTTCTGGTGCTGCTGCTGCTCGAGAAGGTGGAGCGGCGTTTCTGGTGCAAGAACCTCTGCCCCCTGGGGGCCCTGCTCGGGCTCTGCTCCCGGGGCGCCCTGCTGCGCCGGGAGCCCTCCCGGCGCTGCCAGGGGTGCCGCTCCTGCGCCGAGCTCTGCCGGAGCGGTGCGGTCACGGCCGAGGGGCGAAGGCCCGAGGAGTGTCTCCTCTGTTTCGATTGCACCGGCTTCTGCCCGGAGTAGAAGGTCCGCTTCCGGTGGAAGGGGGAGGCTCCCCCGGGAGTCGATCTCCCCCGGCGTGGGGTCCTGGCGGCTCTGGCCGGAGGAATCCTGGTCGCCCCGGTGGCCCGCATCGCCCCCGCCGAGGACCGGATCGAGCCCTATCTGCTGCGCCCCCCCGGGGCTGTGGCGGAGCAGGAGTTCCTGCGGCGCTGCATCCGCTGCGGGGAATGCATGAAGGTCTGCATCGGCCAGGCCCTCCACCCCGCCTTCCTGCAGGCCGGCGCCACGGGAATCTGGACACCCCTGCTCATGGCCCGGCTCGGCTACTGCGAGTACAACTGCACCCTCTGCGGCCAGGTCTGCCCCACGGGGGCCATCCGGCGCCTCCCCCTGGAGGAGAAGCGCAAGGTGGTCATCGGCCTCGCGGTCTTCGACAAGGACCGCTGCCTCCCCTTCGCCAAGGGGGAGGAGTGCCTCGTCTGCGAGGAGCACTGCCCCACGGGGGAGAAGGCCATCGTCTTCGACGAGCGGGAGCTGTTCGTGGCGGGAGAGACGAAGCGGCTGAAGCTCCCCCGGGTGGTGGAGAAGCGCTGCATCGGCTGCGGGATCTGCGAGACCCGCTGTCCCCTGGAGGGGGCGAGCGCCGTGCGGGTGATCAGCGAGGGGGAGAGTCGAAGGAAGAGGGACGACTGGGTCTAGAAGCGTTCAGGCTGCTGAAAAACCCTCATCTGCTTCGTTCCCCTTGATCTCGTCGCTACGACGTAGCTTCCGCTACGCCTCACTCCTCGAACGGCGGGCGCCTTGCATCTGAAGGTTTTTGAGCAGCCTCGGGAAACATTGGGTCAACAAGCTGAAAGGCCGCCTCGAAGGGCGGCCTTTTCATGTCAAATGGCATTAAAATCCTTGGACTTCAAGACGTTCCGGTTGCTCCCTCTCCCTTGACGGGAGAGGGCCGGGGTGAGGGTGGAGGGGGGCGCCCTCTCAAAGGAGGATCACTCCCCCCCCAGCACCACCCGGTTGCGCCCCTCCCGCTTGGCCCGGTAGAGGGCCTCGTCCGCTTCCCGGATGAGGTCGTCCAGGGAGTGGATCCGGGAGGAGGGGAGGGCGGCGATGCCGAAGCTGGCCGTCACCTTCAGGCGGCTGAGGGTTCCGCCAAAGGTGAGCTCCGAGATCAGGGAGCGGAGGCGTTCGGCCACCTGCCCCGCGGAACGCCCGTTGGCGTCGGGGAGGATCAGGGCGAATTCCTCCCCGCCGTACCGGGCCGCCATGTCGTAGGGGCGCAGCTGCCTGGCGAGGAGCTGCCCCACCGAGATGAGCACCCGGTCGCCGTCCTGGTGACCGAAGGTGTCGTTGACCCTCTTGAAATGGTCGATGTCGACCATGATCACCGCCAGGGAGGATTGCAGGCGCTTGGCCCGCTCAAACTCCCGCCCCAGCGTCTCCATCAGGCTGCGCCGGTTGGCGAGCTGGGTCAGGGGGTCGGTGACGGCCAGCTGCCGGAGCAGCTCGTTGCTCTTGCGCAGCTCGTCCTGCAGGTTTTTGATCTTCAGCTGCACCCGGACCCGGGCGATCAGCTCCCCCGAATCGAAGGGTTTGGTCAGGTAGTCGCTGGCCCCCTGCTCGAGGCCGCGGATCTTGGTCTCCTGCTTTTCATGGCTGGTGAGGATGATGACCGGAACGTCCCGAAGCTCCTCCCGGGAGTTTTTCATCGCCAGGAACTTGAAGCCGTCCATTCCGGGCATCTCGAGGTCGCAGAGAATGAGGTCGACGCTCTGGGCGAGGGCCATCTTGAGGCCTGAGATGCCGTCGGCGGCCTCGTGGAACTCCCGGCAGATCCCCCCATGGCGCAGGATCTGGCGGATCTCGCTGCGGGAGGTCGGGGAGTCGTCGATGATGAGGAGGGTCGGTTCCATGGGGGCCCTTTTCCGTCACAAGGTGCGTTTGAACATGAACTAAGCAAGAGCCGGGCCAATCGGCGGGGACAATCGGTGACGAAGGGGTATACTGGGAACAACGGGACGGAACCCCCGTCCATAGCCGAGGAGGTCGATCATGTCCCTGGGGAAGACTTGGTACACCCTGGCGCAGGCGGAGGACAAATACGGAATCGGAAGGGCCGTTCTTCTCGAGTGGGTCGATGAAGGGGTGGTGCGCTGCGAGCGGGAGAAGGGAGAGGTGGCGAGGGTCAACGCCGATGATCTCGAGCTCCAGAGCAACGAACTGCTGCGCCGCGCCCACAAGGAGGATTGACCCGAGCCGCTCCTCGCAGCTGCGGGATTGGGGGCGCTCCGGCGGAGAGAGCCAAAAATTTGGCAGAGCCGGGGGCGCCTGGAGTTCAGGGGGGCTTTGCCTTTCTCGGGCCCTGCCCTAGCAGCAGGTCTCCCCGCCGCCGCAGTCGCAGCTCGGCTCCTTGCCGGTCAGCCAGCCGTAGATGATGGCGCTGGCGCAGCCCACGCCGGCCTTGACGGCAAGGGCGTCCACCGGGCAGTTCAGGGCGCAGGCTCCGCACTCCATGCAGCCGTCCCGGTCGACGATCCGGGCCTTTCTCTCCTCCACCAGCAGGACCCCGTGGGGGCAGACGGCGGCGCAGAGCCCGCAGCCGATGCACACGGCGACGTCCAGCTCCAGGGTGGCGACTCCATCGAGATAGCGCATATCCTTCATTCGGGAAAACCTCCCAGCCTTTCCGTGAAAAAAGGTCCTTAAAACGCCCCCGCCACCCAGACGATCCCGGCCACCAGCAGCGCGGCGGCCTGAAGGGGAATGGCCCGGCGCATCTCCTTCTCCACCCCGGAGGGGGAGGTGTAGGGGGTCGAGCCGGTGAAGTTCATGGCGCAGTAGGAGGCGACCGCGGGGAGGGCGAGGGCCAGGGCGAGGGTGTTCCAGAGGCCGAGGGCCCCTCCCCAGGCGGCCAGGGCCGCTCCCGCGGCGAAGGTTCCGACCAGGGCTCCCTTGAGGGCGAAGGCCCGCCCCGGAATCCAGGGGAGAAGGAGGGGGGTCAGCACGGCGCCGCTCGCCAGCCCCGCCAGGTAGACGAGAATCGCCCCCCCGCCCCGGGTGCCGGCGGAGGCGAGGCTGAACCAGTGGCTTCCGATCCCGCCGAGGAGCAGCAGGGCCGCGGCGGCCCGCAGGGAGATCCGCCCCATCCCCACCAGTTCCACGGGGGTGAGAACCAGCCTCTCCAGGGCCGAAAAGCTCACCCGGCGCATGGCCTCCGTCGCCCTGTTCCCCGCGGCGAGAAAGGCAGGAAGGTCCGCGGCCCGCACCGGTCCGTAGACTACGGTGAAACCGCATTCCTTTTTGACCCGGTGGGCCGCCACTCCGGGAGCCCCGAGCTGGGGCAGGATCAGGGTGCGGTGGCTCACCGCAAGGGAGAGCCCGGTGGAGCGGACCCGCCCCACGATCTCCCCGGTCCCGAAGGTCCCCTTGCCCGCCGCGCACCAGACGTTGATCCCCCGGGTGTCGATGACCAGCAGCCAGGCGTCTAGGCCGGCCAGCTCCCGTCTCAGCAGGTCGAAGCTCATCTTGTAGTTGGCCGAGACCAGGACCGGAGAGTCGGCCGCCGGCGAGCCGACGGCATAGAGCCCCGGGGTAACCCGGTAGCGCATCCGGCCCAGGCCCCAGCGCATCGCCCAGTGTCCCAGGCGGTCCCGCCAGCCCAGGGTGGTCCCGACCCGGGGTGCGCTCCCGAAGGGGGTCGCCACCTGCCCCGTCACCCAGGGGTAGGGGCGGTAGCCGGGAATCTCGGCCGGAGCCTCCGCCGGGGGGCAGCAGGCCGAGGACTTCTCGGGGGGAGGGCAGCAGGGCTCGGCCGCGGGTTTGGCCGGCGGACAGCAGGCGCTCCGGGGGGGAGGAGAGCACTCCGGAGTGGGGTTGTTGGTCAGGGGCGGCGCCTCGTCGGGAGGGCATCCGCAGGCTTCACGTTCACTCATGGGACCTCGTGGGGGGAGGGCGTATCAGCCGAGGCGCCGGCCGCCGACCTTGGCGAGTTTCTCCCGGGCCTGGCGCAGCATCGTCTCGGTGGTCTCCCAGTCGAGGCACTTGTCGGTGATGGAGACGCCGTAGCGCAGCTGGGAGAGATCCTCGGGGATCGACTGGTTGCCCGCCTCGAGGTTGCTCTCGATCATCAGGCCGCTGATGGTCTTTTTGCCGGCCGTCACCTGGTCGAGGACGTTGTCGAGCACCTCGGCCTGCCTCTCGTGGTTCTTGAAAGAGTTGGCGTGGCTGCAGTCGACCATGATGGTCGGGGAGAGGCCCGCCTTCTCCAGCATCTCGCGGGTGCGGCGGATGTCCTCGGGAGAATAGTTGGGCTTGTCGTTCCCCCCCCGCAGCACGATATGCACGTCGGGATTGCCGGTGGTCTGAACGATGGCGTTGCGCCCCTCGTTGTTGATGCCGAGAAAGCTGTGGGGGTGCAGGGCCGCCTTCATGGCGTCGATGGCGATCTGCAGGTTGCCGTCGGTGCCGTTCTTGAAGCCGACGGGGAAGGAGAGTCCGCTCGCCATCTCCCGGTGGGTCTGGGATTCGGTGGTCCGGGCGCCGATGGCCCCCCAGGAGATCATGTCGGCCAGGTAGTGGGGGGTGACGGGGTCGAGCATCTCGCAGGCCACCGGCAGTTCGAGCTCGGTGATGGCGCAGAGCAGGCCCCGGGCCACGCCCAGCCCCTTGGAGATCTGGTGGGTGCCGTTGAGGTCGGGGTCGTTGATGAGCCCCTTCCAGCCGATGGTGGTGCGGGGTTTTTCAAAATAGACCCGCATGATGAGCAGCATCTGGTCCTCCACCTCCCGCTTGAGGCGGGCGAGGCGGCTCGCGTAGTCGAGGGCGGCCCGGGGGTCGTGGATGGAGCAGGGGCCCACCACCACCATCAGGCGGGGGTCGCGGTGTTCCAGGATCTCCTTGATCTGCTCCCGGGAGCGGGCGACGAAGGCGGCCCCCTTCTGGGGGAGAGGAAAGACCTGCTTGAGGTCGGCCGGGGCGATGATCGGGGTCAGGCCCCGGATGCGCAGATTGCTGGTGCGGGTCATGGTTTCAGTCCTGTCAGGGGGATTTCCCTCCGGCGGAGGGAGGGAACAATCTACCCCCTTTCGGCGAGGATGTCAAAAAGCGATTGAATCAGAGGGTTTAGCCATCCCGAACCACTTTTCGACGGGCGGGAAAGCGTTTGACACCCCGGGACCGCTTCCTGTATAAATGGGCATCGAAAAGCACGCCATTACTGTCATTTAGCGAGGAAACGGATGGGACTTGCAGCGGAACTGATACTGGCGGTGGCCGACCTGATCCACATGGCCTTCAACATCTACATTCTGATCCTGGTCGTCCGGGTGCTCCTCACCTGGGTCAATCCAGATCCCTACAACCCCATCGTCCGCTTTCTGCACAGCGCCACCGATCCCCTCCTCGACCGGGTGCGGCGGCTCATCCCCCTGCAGTTCGGCGGTATCGATTTCTCGCCTATCGTCCTGCTGGTGGCCTTCAACTTCGTGCAGCGGATCGTCCATGTGATGCTCTACCGTCTCGCGGCCACCCTTTAAAACAAACGGACCTTTAGCCAAAATGAAGGTTGGCCACCAAGACACAAAGTCACCAAGGAGTGGCCAAGGAACCCACTGAATCACAGGGAAAACTCAACGATTCGCGGAGTTGGGTTGACCAGAGAGAACTTCTTGGCGCCTTGGTGACTTGGTGGCAAAAGATCCTGTTTTTAGGGTTATAAGTCCGGATTGAAAAGGCCTTTAAGGAAACCCTGCCCATGCGCATCTCTCCCATCGACATCCAGCAGCACAAGTTCAAGTCGCGCCTCCTGGGCTATGACACGGCCAGCGTCGATCGCTTCCTCGAGATGCTCGCCGAGGAGATCGAGCGCCAGCACCAGCGCAACCAGGATCTCGGCGAGGAGCTGGCCCGGGCCCGGTCGGTTCTCGACGAGCTGCGCCAGCGGGAGAAGGCCCTTCAGGCCACCCTGGTCACCGCCCATCAGGCCGCCGAGGATCTCAAGAGCAACGCCCGCAAGGAAGCCGAGCTCATCATCGTCGACGCCAAGCTCCAGGCCGAGCGCATCGTCCGGGAGGCCGACGAGCGGCGCATCCAGCTGATCGGCGAGATCCACGAGATCAAGCGGCAGAAGATCGCCTTCGAGTCGAGTCTGCGGAACATGATCGAGAGCCACACCAAGCTCCTCGACCTGGAGGTCCTGGAGCTGCCGGTGGCCACGGGCCGGCTCGAGGAACCCCTTCCCTTCGACCGTCCCGTCCGCCGCCAGCTCGGCAAGGATGTCCAGGGGCAGGAGCCCAATCCCCGTTGAGTACCCCCTGGCTTCACCCGTCCGGGGAGGACGCGGTGCTCAGGGTCTGGGTCCAGCCCCGGGCCAGCCGCAACGAGATCGCCGGCGTGCAGGGGGAGGAGCTCAAGGTGCGCCTCACATCCCCGCCGGTGGAAGGGGCCGCCAACAAGCTCTGCCGCGAGTATTTCGCCTCCCTGCTCCGGGTCGCCAAGGGGCAGGTGGAGCTGCTCGCCGGCGAGAAGTCCCGCCACAAGCGCCTGCTGGTTCGAGGCGTAACGGCCCCCGAGGCCGTGCGTCTCCTTGCTCCCCATCTCCCCCCCGAAAAAGCTTCGGCTCCATAATCCAAACAGAGTGTCGTCTCAACGCAAAGTCGCAAAGATATAGATCAAGGCGCAAAGGAACTCCTGAAGGGTTTCGGTCTCTTCTTTGCGTCTTTCTTGGCTTGCTTGGCGCCTTCTCGTTAAAGGCCTTTGCCTTGTATAGGAAAAAGGAGGACCGGGACTGGCTCCCGCAGGGTGCCTGTCCCGGTCCTTCTGCGGAAAAAGAGGTTTGCCAGGAGGGGAAGGGTTGGATTAGGATGTCCCAAATTCCCGGGAGGTACAAAGAGATGGCCGATGCGATCCTGATCGTCGACGACGAGGCGAACGTCCTCAGCGCCCTGCGCCGCGAACTGTTTGACGAGGACTACGAGGTGGTCACCGCCCTGAGCGGCGAGGAGGCCCTGGGCCTGCTCGACAGCCGTCCCTTCAAGGTGGTCATGTCCGACGAGCGGATGCCGGGTCTCTCCGGCGCCGAGTTCCTGAGCATGGTGGCCCTGCGGGCCCCTCAGACCGTTCGCATCATGCTCACCGGCCAGGCCACCCTGGAGGCCGCCGTCAAGGCCGTCAACAGCGGGGAGATCTACCGCTTCTTCCTCAAGCCCTGGCAGTCCTCCGAGCTCAAGCTCGCCCTGCGCTCCGCCATCGAGAAATTCGACATGGAGGCCGAGAACCGGCGCCTCCTCGCCCTGGCCCGCACCCAGAAGCTCAAACTCGATCACTACGAAAAACACTGCCAGGGGGTCGCCCCGCCATCGAAGGCCCTCGAGGACGAAGGGCGCATCGCCGTCGAGGAGCTCTCCGACGCGGAGCTCAAGGAACTGAAAAAGGAGCTGGGGATACTCTGAAGAAGACTGGACGATAGGAAAAAGGAAGGGGTCGTGCGCTGGCACGACCCCTTTGGTATTTATTGGCGCGCGGTACAAGATTCGAACTTGTGACCTTTGGCTCCGGAGGCCAACGCTCTATCCAACTGAGCTAACCGCGCACGGGTTGTCTTATATACCCCATCCGGGGTCGGATTGCAACGGCAAAGTTCCCGCCTTGCCCCATCCGCCGGGCGGGGTTAGAATGGCCCTGTTCCGCCTTTCTCTCCCCAAGGACATGGCCCCATGCGCAGGCTTCTGACCCTTCTGCTCCTTCTGCTCGCAGCCCCCGTGGCGGCCCAGACCACCCATTATGAGATCGAGCGGGTGGCCGACGGGGTCTATGCGGCTCTGGCCAAGCCCGGATCCCGGGCCTCCTCCAACGGCTTCATCGTCGAGACCCGGGACTGGGTGATGGCCGGCGGAGCCCACATGACGCGGGAGGGAATCGCCGAGCTGCTCGCCACCGCAGCCCTTGTGACGGGGCGGCCCGTGCGCTATTTCGTCCTCCCCCATCACCACCGGGGCTTCACCTACACCGACTTCGACTTTCCCCCGGGGGTCGAGGTACTGATGTCGGGGGAGACCTGGCAGGCCCTGCAGAGCGAGGTGCGGGCCGTTGTCTACCCGGCCCTTTTCTTCAGCGAGGGGCTCACCCTCAAGGCCACCGATAGGACGGTGATCCTCACCAACCTGCGAAGGGGTCATGCCGGGGGGGACGTGGTGGTCTTTGTTCCCGAGGGAGGGGTGCTCTTCGCCAGCGATCTGGTCTACGTGCAGCATGTGGGCTACCTCGGGGACGGGCACATGGAGGACTGGGTCCTCGCCCTGGAGTTTCTCGACGCCATGCGCCCCGCCAAGGTCATCCCCGGTTCGGGTCCCGTGAGCAGCGGCAAGGCCATCGGGGAATTCAAGCTTTTCATGAAGGATTTTCTCTCCGAGGTCCTGCGCCACATCGAGAGGGGGGATTCCCTGGAGAAGACCCGCAGGACCTTCTCCCTTCCCCGCTATCGCCACTTCGCCGGCTATGACCAGTTCATCCCCGTCAACGTCGAGCGGGCCTACCGGGACCTCAAGGAAACCCTGAAGAAGTAGTTCTCCACTCCCATCCCATTTCATCCCTTCCTTTCCGTCAATCCCCCTTCTCCGTTCCCTGCGGCAGGAGCAGGTCGTGGTTCGCCACGGCCGCCAGCCAGATCCCCAGGAGCAGCCCGTTCTCGACCAGCAGCAGACCCAGGTGGGGCGGCGCCGCGGGGAGGATGAGGAGCGCCCTTTCGGCGAAGAGCCCGGTGAGTACGGCCAGGGCAACCAGGAGCAGGGCGGCGGGGGTTTGTTTGGCCCTCCGGGAGAGCAGGGCGAGGAAGGGGACGAGAAAGAGCCCCACCAGGAAGAGCGCGCAGAGGAGGAGTCGCCCCGGGGTGGCGAGGCGGTCGAGGATGTAGCCGACCTCCTCGGGGAGGTTGCCGTACCAGAGCAGCAGGTACTGGGCGAAGAAGAGGCCGGCCCAGAGGATGCTGAAGCCGAAGGTCAGCAGGGCGAGGTCCCGCATGTGGGTTTCGCCCAGGGGGGGGAGGTCGACCTTGGACCGGCGCAGCAGGAAGAAGAGCAGGCCGGCCAGGGCGAGGCCGCCGTAGAGGGCCTCGACGAAGAAGTAGGCGCCCAGCAGGGTGCTCACCCAGGGCCAGGCGAGGGACATGACCCAGTCGAAGGCGACCAGGGTCTGGGAGGCGACGAAGGCGAAGAGGTAGAGAACGGCGGCTGCGGACCGGCGGGGATCACCGGCGAGGGAGAGGCGGGCGAAGCGCCCTGCGGCCAGGGCCACGGCGAAAAGGAGCAGGGCGTTTCGGCCGAGGAAGAAGGGGGCGTTGAGCCAGGCCCCCGGGTGGCCCGACCAGGGGTAGATCTCGAGGCGCAGCCCCAGGAGCAGGAAGAGAAGGGGGAAGAGAAAGAGCAGGGGCGTAGCGGCGAGGAGTTCCCGGCGCAGGGAGGCAATCCAGCGGGCTCCGACCAGGTCGGTGACGGCCGCCACGGCCACGGCCCCCTGCAGAAGGGCGCTCCAGAAAACCAGGGTGATCAGCAGGGTTCCCGGCGCCGGGGGGAATCCCCCGAATTCAAGAAAGGCGAAGAGGCCGACCAGGAGCAATCCGAGGAGCGTGTAGTGGCTTTTGGAAAGGCGCAGGGTGGTCATGGGCGCCTCCTGCCGGGATGGACCTCGATGACGAAGCGGCCTCCCGCCCCGTCGGCCTCGGCCACCCCGGCTCGGCGGGGCAGGCGGGCCAGGAAGAGGAATCCGGCGAAGGCCCCCAGGGAGCCGAAGAGGATGGTCATCAGGTAGGCGATGATCAGGAAGGGGGGAAGGGAGACGATGGGCTTGCCGCCGGTGACGAGGGGCCAGTCGAGGGCGGTGTAGATGGTGAAGGCGAGGCCGCCGCCGAAGCCTCCCAGGGCTCCTGCCAGGGCGAAGAGGCGGGTGCGGCTCGGGGGAAGGCCGAGGAGCTCCTCCACCTCGGGCACCTCGAAGGGAAGGTGGAGGAGCAGCTCCCCGGGAGAGACCCCTTCGCCGAGCAGGGCCCGCAGCTTGGCCAGGAACTCCTCCCGGTCCTCGATGAGAAAGCGCTCGGGCATCAGAGGTGCTCCTTGAGTTCAGTCATGGAGAGGACGGGGAGGGTCTTTGCGAAGAGGAGAAAGGCCAGAAAGAAGAGACCGAAGGAGCCGGCGGTGATGCCGACCTCGACGTAGGAGGGGGCGTAGGCCCCCCAGACGTAGGGGTCGTAGTCGCGGGCGAGGGAGGCGACGATGATCACGAAGCGCTCCACCCACATGCCGACGTTGACCAGCAGCGCCAGGACGAAGAGAAAGGGGAGGCTGCGCCTGGCTTTTTTCAGGAAAAGGAGCAGGGGGAGCAGGGAGTTGCAGAGGATCATGATGATGAAGAGGACCCGGTAGTCCCCCAGGGCCCGGTAGAGGAACTGGTCGATCTCGAAGAGGTTGCCGCTGTAGGCGGCCATCCCCCCCTCCACCAGGTAGGTGAAGCTGACGATGAGGGAGGTGAAGAGCAGGATCTTGGCGATGGCTTCGAAATGATCGACGGTGATGTACCGCTCGAGCCCGAGAAACCGGCGCATGGGGAGGATGAGGGTGATGACCATGGCGGTGCCGGAGAAAATGGCCCCGGCCACGAAGTAGGGGGCGAAGATGGTCGTGTGCCACCCCGGCACGATGCTCACGGCGAAGTCCCAGGAGACGATGGAGTGGACCGAGGCGACCAGGGGGGTGGCGAAGGCGGCCAGAAAGAGGTAGAGCTTGCGGTAGTGGCGCCACTCCTCCACCGTTCCCCGCCATCCCAGGGAGAGCAGGGCGAAGAGCTTCCCCTTGATCCCCCCGAGCCTGCGGCGGGCGATGGCCAGGTCGGGGAGCATCCCGACGTAGAAGAAGACGAGGCTGACCAGCATGTAGGTGGTGACGGCGAAGACGTCCCAGATGAGCGGCGAGCGGAAGTTGACCCAGAGCATCCGCTGGTTGGGGTAGGGGAAGAGGTAGTAGAAGACCCAGACCCGGCCGAGGTGGATGAGGGGGAAGAGCCCCGCCACCGAGAGGGCGAAAATGGTCATGGCCTCCGCGGCCCGGTTGAAGCTGGTGCGGAAGCGGGCGCGGAAGAGAAAGAGGACGGCCGAGATGAGGGTGCCCGAGTGGGCGATGCCGACCCAGAAGACGAAGTTGGTGATGTAGACCCCCCAGTTGACCGGGTGCATCAGACCGGCCACCCCCAGGCCCCGGTGGATCTGGTAGCCCCAGAGGGAGAGGCCCACGGCACCGAGGAGGGCGCACAGGGCGAGGGCCCCAAGGTAGGGGAGGCCGGGGCGCCCCATGGCGGCGAGGACATCCTTTTCCACCTCTTCTCTTCGGGCGAGGGGGTCCATGGTCAGGCCTCCGGTTCGGGGCGCCCGGCGCGGTCGGGACGCAGGTAATAGACGGAAGGCTCGGTTCCGAGGTGCTCGAAAACCCGGTAGGCCCGGTCGGCGGCTGTCAACCGGGCGATTCGGGAGGATTCGTCCTTCAGGTTGCCGAAGACCATGGCGCCGGAGGGGCAGGTCTGGGCGCAGGCGGTGACCACCTCGCCGTCTAGAATGGGGCGCCCCTCGTCCCTGGCCCGGTCGTGACCGGCGCGGATGCGCTGGATGCAGAAGGTGCACTTCTCCATCATGCCCCGGGTCCGCACCGTGAGGTCGGGGTTGAGCATCCGGTCGAGGGGGGCCTTGCGGGGGTGATCCCACCAGTTGAAGCGGCGCACCTTGTAGGGGCAGTTGTTGGAGCAGTAGCGGGTGCCGACGCAGCGGTTGTAGACCTGGACGTTGAGCCCCTCGGGGTTGTGGTAGGCCGCGTAGACGGGGCAGACCGGCTCGCAGGGGGCGTAGTGGCAGTGCTGGCAGAGCATGGGGAGGAACTCGGGGCGCCCCTCGGCGTCGTAGAAGGGCTCGACACGCAGCCAGGACATCTCCCGCCCCTGGAGGTGGTCCTTCTCCCCCGCCACGGGGATGTTGTTCTCCGCGTGGCAGGCGGCGACGCAAGCGCCACAGCCGGTGCAGCGGCCGAGGTCGATGGCCATGGCCCAGCGGACGTCGGGGTGGGGATGCTCGGGGTAGAGGCTGCGGCGGCCATGGCCGGGGGGATGGTCGCGGTGCACGGGGTCGGGGATGAGCCCTCGCCCCTGCTGGGAGGTCGACCCGGCGAGGATGGCCAGGGGATGGCTCCTGCGGGAGGTCTCCAGGCGTGTGACGGGGAGCCAGGAGAGGGGTTCCCCGGTCTGCGGGTCGGCTTGGAACAGGGAGGGGTCGGCCAGGTCACGCTGGATCGCCAGGACCCCCTCGGGAAGCCCCGGCTGTACAACGGCGGGCAGCTCCCCCGCGAAGGCTCCTGCGGCGAGGATGAGCCCGTCGCGATTGACGACGCCGAGCCGGGCGGCCTCCCGGGGAGAGACGGAGAGCCATTGTCCGTAGCTGACGGTGGTGAGGGGGTCGGGGATTTCGGAGAGAAGGGGGAGGGCCAGGCCGCGGCCGTCGAAGCGGCGGATGGAGGGGGGGATGACCAGGACCGGCCCATCGGCCCCGGCCCCCGGCGTCACGGTCCGAAGAAAGCCGGCGGCCTCCGCAACCCGGAGCGTTGGGGAGGATTCCCGTGAGGTGCTCTCGGAAAATCCCCGGGAGATCAACTCCTTTGCTCCGGCTTCACCCAAGCCCCGGCGCCACCTCTGCTCCAGAAAGTGCCGGAAGTTCCCTCCCGGCCCACCGCCGGCCTGTCGCCAGAGGGCGAGGAGGATGTCCCCCTCGCCGAGGCTCTCCCCCTCGGGGGGGGAGGCCGGCTGGACAAGGGAGAAAAGACCCCGGCGCACCTCGGCGTCCCCCCAGGTTTCCAGGGGGTGGGCGAGGGGGAGGACGAGGTCGCAGGACCGGGCCGTTCCGTCGAGTCTCTCCGCCAGTGCCACCCGCAGCTGGGCCCTCCCCAGGGCCCCGGAGAGACCGAAGTCGGCCGGGGCATGAAAAAGGGGATCGACCCGGGAGAAGAGGAGGAGGCCGGCCCCGTCGCCGGCGAGGGTTTGGGAGAGGTCGCGGAGGGTTTTCAGGGAGCCGACCCCCTCGTAGTTGGCGCCGCGGGAGAAATCGACGGTGCCCCCCACCATGCCGGCTGTCCACTGGAGAAGGCCGGCCAGGACGGCTGTCTCGAGCCCCCGGGGCTGCCCCGTGGCCACGCCCCCCGCCACCAGCAGGGGGCGGCGGGCGGCGGCCAGGGAGGCGGCGAGCCCTTCGATCTCCTGCAGGGGAAGTCCAGTCCCGGCGGCGGCCTCCGGAGCGGTAACGGCGGGCAGGTGCTGCCGCACCGCCGGGGGAAGGCGGTCGCGGAAGGGGGCCGCCGGAGCGAGACGCCCCAAAAGGAAGGCCAGGAGCAGTGTCTCGGAGCCGGCCCGCAGGGTCATCCTGCGATGGGCGTTCACCCCCGTCAGGGAGCAGTGGGGCTCCAGGTGGACCCAGGTGAAACCGGGTGACTCGGCGGCCCGGGCGAGCTGCCGGGTCTGCTCCACGGGGCTGACGAAGGTCTCCAGGAGATCGGCTCCCAGGGTCAGCAGGAAATCGGCCTTTTCCAGGTGATAGCGGGGGATGTCGGGGCGGCCGAAGAGCAGGCTGTTGGCCATGCGCAGGGCGGGGTGGCCGTAAAGCTCGAAGTCGGGGAGCCTCTCCATGCCGAGGGCGCTGCAGGTCTGGTCGAGAAGATTAGAGAGGCTCCCCGTCGTGCGTCCGGCGAGCAGGAGGTTGCGTTGCCCTTCGCGCCGGGCCGTGGAGAGGGCCCCGGCGACGAGGGCGAGGGCTTCCTCCCAGTCGACGGGGGCAAAGGAGCAGTTCTCCCCACGGCGAAGGGGGGTGCGCAGCCGCTCCGGGTGGTAGAGCCGCCAGAGGGCGGCCTGCCCCCGCATGCAGAGGGCTCCGTCGTTGACGGGGTGTCCCGGCAGCCCCTCGAGCTTGACCGCCCGTCCTTCCCGCAGCCGCACCTGGATCCCGCAGCCGGCAGGGCACTCGCCGCAGGTGGAGGGAATCCAGCGCGCCTCGCCGGGGGTGACCCCGTCCTCGGGAGGAACCAGGTAGGAGATCAGGTCCTGCTGCCCCTTCTCCGAGCCGCAGGAGGTGAGAAGGGTGGCGCCTGAGAGCAATCCGAGGCGATGGAGGAATTGGCGTCGGTCCATGGTCCGGTCGGTCCTTTGGTCGTTCATCGTTCCCCTGGTGTTCATTGGTGGGGTTACTGGTGGCAGGTCGCGCAGTCGGTCGGGGCCCCCCGGCCCCGGTGGCAGGTCACGCACCATCCCAACTCCAGGGGGCGCACCCGGCGCACGACCGTCATCCCCTCCACCGCACCATGGCAGGCGGCGCAGTCGAGCCCCCCACGCAGGTGGCGCTTGTGAGAGAAGTAGACGAAGGAGGGAAGCCCGTGGACCCTCGCCCACCGCAGGGGCTCCCCCCGTTCCACGAAGGCGGCCAGTTTGCGGATCTCGGGCCGATCGACGGCAACGCTCCGGTGGCAGGAGAGGCAGAGGTCGAGGGTTGGAACCCCCGCCTGACGGGAGCTCTCGGCGTGGCTGTGGCAGTAGGTGCAGGGGAGGGCGAGCCGGCCCGCATGCACGGTGTGAGGGAAGGCGATCGGCTGGGCAGGCGGTTTCTGGAAGGTTTCCCAGGTCCACCAGAGTCCTCCCGTGGCCAGGAGGAAGAGGCCGAAGTAGCCGACCACCAGAAGATTCAGAAAGAGGCGGAGCATGAAGGTCTCCCGGGGAATGGTCCTTGAGGGGGTCCTGTCCACTCTGTCTGCGTGGCGATGGTTTCCACTATTGGTCCCCCGCCAAGAGATAGTGGACCACGGCGGCGATCTCGGCGTCGGTCAGACCCAGGGCCGGCATGGCCGGGTAGTCCTCCCGGACCTTTCGGGGCTTTCGGATGAAGGATTCGAGGGCCTCGGCCCGTTCCCGGTAGGCCGGGAGGATCTCGTCGAGGGGAGGGCCCACCAGGCGCGTATCGAAGTGGTGGCAGCCGGCGCAGGAACGGTTGAAGACAGCCTCGCCGGAGGGGGCCATGTCCGCCTCCCTCTCCCCGGGCCCGGCGAGGACCGGGGATGCCGGTTCGGGAGGCGTCGACGCGGCCACCACCTGTTGGGGAGGAATTCCCTCGGGGATGACGTTTTCAATGGCCGTCTGCCCCCCGAGTACCCAGAGGGCGAAGAGGCCGATGACGGCCGCGAAGAGGGCCCCTCCCCGGGCACTCCCCCGGCCGAGGAAGAAGCCGAGAAGAAGCAGGCAGGCGAAGAGCGCAAGAAGCAGGGCCAGGGCCGCCAGGGCGAAGATGGCAGGGGAGCGGGAGGTCACCGGCAGGGTCAGCAGGTCGAAGAGCAGGGCGGGAGGAAAGAGGGGAAGGGCGACGGCGGCCAGCAGGGCTCCGGCGCGGCAGGTGAGCCGATTGTGCTCGGGGTCCTGGCTCCCCAGGCGCCCGGCGCGCTCTCCGAAGAGAAGGAGGGCCGCGCCGGTGACGGCCGGTGCGAGGACCGCGAAGACCGAAAGCTTGGCCACGCCGTTCCAGGAGAGGAGCAGGGAGGGGCGACCCGGAAGAAAGGGCCAGAGATCGGGGCGCAGAAGCAGCGCCAGGCCGCAGAAAAAGAGGAGGTAGGCTCCGAGCAGGGCGAGGAGGCCGGCGATTCCGGCCATCCCTCCGGCCGCCGTCACCTCCTTCCGGGTGAGAAGGAGGCGGCGGTATCCGAAGAGAAGAAGAAGCCCGGTGAGGAGCAG
>JBFHXN010000004.1:0-22886 GCA_041598955.1 Desulfuromonadales bacterium
GGTCATGCCGGGCGACAACATCGCCATGACGGTGAATCTGATCACCCCGATCGCGATGGACAAGGAACTCCGTTTCGCCATCCGTGAAGGCGGTCGGACCGTCGGCGCCGGCGTCGTCAGCGACATCATCGAGTAAGCAAGGATAAAACGATGCCCAGTCAGAAGATCAGAATCCGTTTGAAGGCCTACGATCACAAGCTTCTCGACCAGTCGGTCACCGAGATCGTCGATACCGCCAAGCGCACCGGAGCCCGCATCGCCGGTCCGGTTCCGCTGCCCACGGTGATCAACAAGTACTGCGTCCTGCGTGGTCCCCATGTTGACAAGAAAAGCCGGGAGCAGTTCGAGATCCGTACACACAAGCGGCTTCTCGACATCCTCGAGCCGACCCAGCAGACTGTCGACGCCCTGATGAAGCTCGACCTCTCGGCCGGTGTCGACGTCGAAATCAAGCTCTAAAACCTGAATCATCCATTCATCAGCCAAGGGTACGTCCAATGATAGAAGGAATTCTGGGGAAAAAAGTGGGGATGACCCAGGTCTTCGCCCCTGACGGGAGATGCGTTCCCGTGACGGTGGTCGAGGCCGGACCCTGCGTCGTGGTTCAGAAGAAGATTGAGGAGACCGACGGTTACGCGGCTCTTCAGCTCGGTTTCGGCGCCAAGAAGCTCCAGCGGGTCAATAAGCCCGAGCAGGGGCATAACAAGGCGGCCGGCAAAGGTAATTTCCGCTCTCTGCGGGAGTTTGCCGCCGACAACATCGACGACTACAAGGTCGGGGACGAAGTCAACTGCTCCATCTTCGCTACCGGCGACCTGATCGATGTCACCGGCACGAGCAAGGGGAAGGGCTTCCAGGGCGTGATCAAGCGCTGGAACTTCTCCGGCGGTCGGGCGACCCACGGTTCCATGTTCCACCGGGCTCCTGGTTCCATCGGTGCCAGTGCCTGGCCTTCCCGTGTTTTCAAGGGAAAGAAGATGGCTGGCCAGATGGGGAACAAGCGGGTCACCGTTCAGCGTCTGGAGGTGTTCGAGGTTCGCCCCGAGCAGAACCTGATCCTGATCCGGGGAGCCGTCCCCGGCTCCAAAAACGGCCTGGTCATGATCCGCAAGACCGTCAAGGCGAAGAAGTAGGCCGGCGAAGAAGAGGATATTGGGAGAGGACCATGGCAAAGATATCGGTTTACGATCTGAACAATAAAAAGGTCTCTGAACGGGAGATCGCCGACAAGGTGTTCAACACCGACGTCAAGGGCTACCTGATCCACGACATGGTGCGCTACCAGCTCGCCAAGCGTCGCCAGGGGACGGCCGACACCAAGACGCGCAGTGAGGTCTCCGGTGGCGGCAAGAAGCCTTACAAGCAGAAGGGGACCGGCAACGCCCGCCAGGGCTGCATTCGCGCTCCCCATTATGTCGGCGGCGGCGTGGCCTTTGGCCCTACCCCCCGGGACTTCAGCTTCAAACTCAACCGCAAGGTCAAGAAGGCGGCCCTTTGTTCCGCGCTTTCCGTTCGTTTCAAGGAAAGCAAGCTGACCGTCCTGGACGGGCTGAGCCTTGAGAAGGTCGGTACGCAGGCATTCGTTGAAATTCTCAATCGCTTCGAGGTCTCCAACGCCCTCGTCGTCATTGAAGGTGCCAACGCCACCGTCGAGCTCTCGGCGCGCAACCTCAAGGACGTCAAGGTGTTGCGGGCCGAAGGGGTCAACGTTTACGACGTCATGCGCTACCAGAACCTGATCATGACCGAGGGTGCGGTGAGCCATCTGGAAGGAGCGTTAGCACAATGAAGCCCCTGCATCAGATTCTCAGGAAGCCCTTGATTACCGAAAAAACCAGTCTGGCCAAGGGCGATACCCAGGTCGTGGCCTTCGAGGTCGATCGGTCCGCCAACAAGATCGAGATCAAGCAGGCTGTGGAAACGGCTTTCGAAGTCAAGGTCCAGGCGGTCAAGACCATAGTGGTGGCCGGCAAGGTGAAGCGCGTCGGTCGTAATTTCGGTCAGCGGTCCACTCGTAAAAAGGCCTATATCACCCTCGAGAAGGGCAGCAACATCGACTTTTTCGGGGTTTAACCCCGGGTAAACCCGCTAAACGGAGTAGTGATAATGGGTATCAAGACCTATAAGCCAACTTCGCCGGGCCGCCGGCAGATGACCTCTTCGGACTTTGCGGAAATAACCCGCTCGACGCCTGAGAAGTCCCTGCTGGCTCCCCTCAAGAAGTCGGGTGGCCGCAACAACCATGGCCGTATCACCAAGCGCCACACCGGTGGCGGACACAAGCGCAAGTACCGGCTGATCGACTTCAAACGGGACAAGATGGAGATCCCTGGAAAAGTCGTTTCCGTCGAGTACGATCCCAATCGCTCCGCACGCATCGCCCTTCTGAACTACGCCGATGGGGAAAAGCGCTACATTCTCGCACCGGTTGGGCTGAACGTCGGTGACACCGTCATCGCCAGCGACAATGCCGACATCAAGCCCGGCAACGCGCTTTCCATCAAGGCGATACCCCTGGGCACCTGGGTTCACAACGTCGAACTCAAGGTCGGCAAGGGGGGGCAGATGGCCCGCAGCGCAGGCACTTACGCCATGCTGGCCGCCAAGGAAGGCAAGTACGCTCAGCTGCGTTTGCCCTCCGGCGAAGTCCGGCTGGTACTCCAGGATTGCCGCGCCACCATCGGGCAGGTCGGCAACACCGACCACGAGAATGTCAATATCGGGAAGGCCGGCCGCAACCGCTGGCTGGGCAAGCGCCCCCAGTCCCGAGGCGTAGCAATGAACCCTGTCGACCACCCGCATGGCGGTGGCGAGGGGAAGAGTTCCGGTGGTCGTCATCCGGTCACCCCGTGGGGCGTTCCCACCAAGGGTTACAAGACTCGGTCGAACAAGCGTACCGACCGATTCATCGTCCGGAAGCGTACGAAATAACTTCCTTTAGCCAGAGGAGAGGGAAGTGGCTAGATCAATCAAAAAAGGTCCTTACATCCAGGAGTGTCTGCTTCGCAAGGTGAAGCAGGCTGAGCAGAGCGGCAGCAAGGCGGTCGTCAAGACTTGGTCGCGGCGCTCTACCGTTACCCCCGAATTTGTCGGCATGACCTTCGCCGTCCACAACGGCAAGAAGTTCATCCCCGTTTTCGTCACCGAGAATATGGTCGGGCACAAGCTCGGCGAGTTCGCACCGACGCGGACCTATTACGGCCACGGATCCGACAAGAAGAGCAAGCGCAAATAGCGCGCCTTGGCAGAGGAGTCAAGATTCATGGAAGCCAGAGCCAAATTGAGACACGTACGGCTTTCCCCGCGGAAGGCCCGCCTGGTGGTGGACATGGTCCGCGGCAAACAGGTTCAGGAAGCCCTCAACCTGCTGCGATTCTCGCCGCAGAAAGCCGCCGGGATCGTCTCCGGCGTGGTGAACTCCGCCGTGGCCAACGCCGAGCAGAAGGGGGCCGGCGACGTCGACCGCCTTTTCATCAAAAGCATATTCGTCGACCAGGGGCCGGTGCTCAAGCGCTTTATGCCCCGGGCGCAGGGTCGGGCCACCAAGATTCGCAAGCCGACCAGTCACATCACCGTTATTCTTGACGAAAAGAAGTAACAGATACTGAGGAGGTGGTGGTTTGGGCCAGAAAGTTCATCCAATCGGATTTCGTTTAGGGTTCAACCGGACCTGGGATTCCCGGTGGTACGCCGAGGGCGACTACGCCAAGTTGCTGCATGAGGATATCAAGCTTCGCAACTACCTGAAGAAGCGCCTCTTCCACGCCGGGATCTCGAAAATCGAAATCGAGCGTGCGGCCAGCAAGGCGAAGTTCAACATCTTCGCAGCGCGTCCTGGGATCATCATCGGGAAAAAGGGCTCCGAGGTCGAAGTTCTCAAGAAGGAACTGGCCAAGCTCACCGATAAAGAGGTCTTCATCAATATCCAGGAAGTGCGCAAGCCCGAGATCGATGCGCAACTGGTTGCCGAGGGTGTCGCCCTGCAGCTCGAGCGAAGGGTGGCTTTCCGTCGGGCGATGAAGAAGGCCGTCAGCCAGACCCTCAAGTTCGGCGGGCAGGGGATCAAGATCACCTGCGCCGGCCGTCTCGGCGGGGCTGAGATGAGCCGCACCGAGTGGTACCGCGAAGGGCGGGTCCCTCTGCATACCCTGCGTGCCGACATCGATTATGGCTTTGCCGAAGCGAAGACGACCTACGGCATCATTGGCGTCAAGGTCCTCATCTTCAAGGGCGAACTGCTCGCCAAGGAACAGTAATACCGCTGGGATAGGAGTTTCTGGCCATGTTGATGCCGAAGAAGGTCAAACATAGAAAACAGTTTAAGGGGCGCATGAAGGGCGCCGCCACACGGGGTACCGAAGTCAACTTCGGCGACTACGGCCTTCAGGCCATCGAGTGCGGCTGGCTCTCTTCCCGGCAGCTTGAAGCAGCCCGTCGGGCCATGACTCGCTACATCAAGCGCGGTGGCAAGATCTGGATCCGGGTTTTCCCCCACAAGCCTCTCACAAGCAAGCCCGCCGAAACCCGTATGGGTAAGGGAAAGGGCTCGCCCGAGAGCTGGGTCGCGGTGATCCGTCCCGGCCTGGTGCTTTACGAGATGCAGGGAGTCACCGAAGACATCGCCCGCGAGGCGTTTCGTCTGGCCGCCCACAAGCTGCCCATGAAAACCAAGTTTGTGGCCAGGGAGGATGTGGGTCATGAAGGGTAATGAATTCAGAAGTCTGAGTGCCGAAGAGTTGCAGAAGAAGAATGCCGATCTGAATCAGGAGCTGTTCAACTTGCGGTTCCAGCTTCATACCGGCCACCTCGAGAACACCGCCCGCATTTCCCAGACCAGGAAGGAAATCGCGCGGATCAAGACGATTCTGCGGGAAAAGCGCGGTTAACGGATGGTGGAGAAAGAAATGAAGACTGAGCGTGGAAATCGGAAAACCCGAGTCGGTATTGTCGTCAGCGACAAGATGGACAAGACGGTTGTGGTTCGGGTCGACCAACTGGTCATGCACCCGGTATACAAGAAATACATCCGCCGCAAGGTCACCTGCAAGGCGCATGACGAACTCAATGCGTGCGGCATGGGTGACAAGGTCCTGATCGTTGAGACCCGGCCCCTCTCCCGCGACAAGCGGTGGCGGGTGCGTGAGGTCCTTGAGAAAAATGTCACTGCTTAGGAGTATCCAGGCATGATTCAGATGCAAACGACTCTGGATGTGGCAGACAATTCCGGCGCACGGAAAATCTGCTGCATCAAGGTTCTTGGCGGGTCCAAGAGAAAATATGCCGCCTTGGGCGACATCATCATCTGCTCCGTCAAGGAGGCTATCCCCAATTCCAAAGTGAAGAAGGGGGACGTGGTTCGGGCCGTTATCGTTCGCACCCGCAAGGAGGTGCCTCGTCAGGACGGATCTTACATCCGCTTCGACAGCAACTCGGCGGTGCTGGTGAACGCCGCCGGCGAACCGGTCGGTACCCGTATCTTCGGACCCGTAGCCCGTGAACTTCGGGCTCGGCGCTTCATGAAGATCGTCTCACTGGCACCCGAAGTCCTCTGATTGACAGACACACGCCATTTCGTTGGGAGCTAGACAATCATGGCTGCAAATAGGCTTCACATCAAAAAAGATGACCTGGTGATGGTGATCGCCGGGAAGGAAAAGGGGAAGACCGGCAAGGTTCTGCGGATGTTCCCCGCCAAGGGGCGCGTTGTTGTTGAGAGCCTCAATATCATCAAGCGTCACTCCCGCGCCACCCGCAACAATCCCGAGGCCGGGATTGTCGAGAAGGAGGCTGCCATCGACGCCTCCAATCTGATGCTGGTCTGCGGTGCGTGCAGCAAGCCGACCCGCACCGGGATGCGCACACTTGAGGATGGAAAAAAGGCGCGCTACTGCAAGAAGTGCAACGAGATCGTTGACCGGAAGTAACGGAGAATTTCCATGGCCAGTTTGAAAGAAGTCTACAAGACCGAGCTGGTTCCCCGGCTCATGAAAGAGCTGCAGTGCAAAAACGTGATGGAAGTCCCCAAGGTCGAGAAGATCGTTCTCAACATGGGGCTGGGGGAAGCTATTCAGAACCCCAAACTTCTTGAGTCTGCGGTGGCGGAACTGAGCCAGATCACCGGTCAGAAGGCTGTTATCACCCGAGCCAAGAACTCCATCGCCAGCTTCAAGCTGCGGGAGGGGATGCCCATCGGTTGCCGGGTCACCCTGCGCCGCGAGCGTGCCTACGAGTTCCTGGAGCGACTGATCAACGTCGCACTTCCCCGGGTACGCGATTTCAAGGGGGTTTCACCCAAGGCTTTTGACGGCCGCGGTAACTTCACCCTCGGGATCCGTGAGCAGATCATCTTCCCGGAGATCGATTTCGACAAGGTCGCCAAGGTCACCGGGCTCAACGTGAGCATTGTAACGACAGCCAAGACTGACGAGGAGGGGCGGGCCCTTCTTGCAAGTCTCGGGATGCCGTTCCGGAAATAGATCGCAGGCGAGCGGAGGAATACAGTGGCAAAGAAATCGATGATGATCAAGGCCCAACGGGCCAAGAAATTTAAGGTCCAGGACTACAACCGCTGCCCTCTTTGCGGTCGTCCCCGGGCCTACTATCGAAAATTCGACATGTGCCGGATCTGTCTGCGCAAACTGGCGTCGGAAGGAAAGATCCCCGGCGTTGTCAAGTCGAGCTGGTAGAAGAAGAGGAGTGGCACCATGTCTATGACCGATCCGATCGCCGACCTGCTGACCCGGATTCGCAACGCCGGGATGGCCAAACATCAAAAGCTCGACATGCCGCTGTCCAATCTCAAGGTGGCTGTCGCCAATGTTCTCAAGGAACAGGGGTTCGTCAAGAATCTCAAGACCATCAGCGACGGTAAGCAGGGAGTCCTGCGTATCTACCTGAAGTACGACGAGAACAACCTCCCGGTGATCCATGAGATCAATCGGGTTTCCAAGCCTGGGCGCCGTGTCTATGTGGGCATGGACGAGATCCCCAAGATCAAGAATGGGCTCGGTTGCGCTATTCTTTCCACCTCCAAAGGGGTTCTCAACGACACTGCAGCCCGTGAGGCCCAGGTTGGTGGGGAACTTCTCTGCACCGTCTGGTAACAAGGAGTTAGCACGATGTCGAGAATCGGGAAGAAACCGATTGCCATACCCCAAGGGGTTAAAGTTGCCCTCGCCGGCAACGAGGTGAGCGTTCAGGGGCCCAAAGGCAAGCTGGAGCGGACGCTTGCCGGTGTCGTGGATGTGGAGGTCGCCGCCGATCAGGTGGTCGTGGCCCGCCGCAGCGACGATAGTCGCGACCGCTCCCACCAGGGGCTCGCACGGACCCTCATCGCCAACATGGTCGAAGGGGTCACCAAGGGCTTTGAGCGGGTTCTGGAGATCAGCGGCGTTGGCTATCGCGCTGAAGCCAAGGGGACAGTTATTGCCCTCTCCCTCGGCTATTCGCATCCCATTGAGTATCCTCTCCCGGCGGGAATTACGGCCGAGGTGGAGAAGCAGACCAAGATTACCGTTCGCGGCATCGACAAGGAACTTGTCGGCGCCACGGCCGCCAAGATCCGCTCGTTCCGGGGCCCTGAGCCATACAAGGGCAAGGGGATCAAGTACTCTGATGAGCGCATCCTGCGTAAGGCCGGCAAGACCGGTAAGAAGTAAGGGACCCATTAGGGCAAGGAGACAGGACTGTGAACGTCGCAAAAGAGAGGCGTGAAGCGCGTGCGAAGCGCAAGCTGAGCATCCGGCAGAAGGTACGGGGAACCGCAGAACGGCCCCGACTGAGTGTTTTCCGTAGCGGAAAGCATATCTACGCCCAGATTATCGAGGATACCTCCGGGACGACCCTGGTCGCTGCTTCAACGCTGGCCAAGGAGGTCGGTGAGGGGCTCAAGACCGCCGGCAATGCCGAAGCGGCCAAGGCCGTCGGCAAGGCCATTGCGGAGCGAGCTCTGGGGAAGAACATCAAGCAGGTGGTTTTTGACCGCAACGGCTTTCTTTACCATGGCCGGGTCAAGGCTCTGGCCGACGCAGCCCGCGAAGCCGGTCTGTCTTTCTAGGTGAAGGAGAATGTCCTTGCAGCGTATTGACTTGAACGAAGTGAACCTCACTGACCGGGTCATCCATATCAACCGCAACGCCAAGGTTGTCAAAGGCGGACGGCGGTTCAGCTTCTCCGCGCTTGTCGTGGTCGGTGACGGCCAGGGATGCGTGGGGTGCGGGCTTGGAAAGGCTAAGGAGGTCCCCGAAGCGATTCGCAAGGGGGTTGAACAGGCCAAGAAGAGCATGATCAAGGTCCCCCTTCAGGGGCGAACCATCCCCTACGATGTCCTTGGCAAGTTCGGGGCCGGTCGGGTTCTTCTCAAACCCGCCTCGGATGGTACCGGAGTGATCGCCGGCGGGGCTGTGCGGGCTATCCTGGAATCGGCGGGGATCGGCAACATCCTCTCCAAGTGCCTCGGCTCAAGCAATCCCCACAATGCCACCAAAGCCACCATGAATGCCCTGAAGCAACTCTCCAGCCCGGAGCAGATCATGGCGCGTCGCGGTCTCGGGGCCGCCGAAGAATAACCGGATTTCGACAGGGAGTACATAGCATGGCAGGGGAAATCAAGGTCACTCTGAGGAAGAGCGGAATCGGGCGGGCGGAGTACTTTTCAAAGGTACTGCGGGGCCTTGGCCTCACCAAGCTGAACAAATCGGTGACGCTCAAGGATACGCCTGAAATCCAGGGGATGATCCGCAAGGTCTCCCACATGGTGGAAGTTGAGAAATAAAGGACACATGACCATGGATCTGAGCAATCTTCAACCGGCTATCGGTTCGACAAAGAATAGGAAGCGCCTCGGCCGCGGAGCCGGTTCGGGAACCGGAAAGACGGCCGGCAAAGGGCATAAGGGGCAGAAGGCCCGCTCCGGCGGCAGCATCAAGGCCGGCTTCGAAGGTGGGCAGATGCCGCTCCAGCGTCGCCTGCCCAAGCGTGGCTTCACCAATACCGCCAAGAAAGTCTACGTCCTGATCAAGCTTCAGGATCTTGATCGTTTCGAGGCCGGCAGCGTCGTCGACATCGAGGCCCTTGGTCAGGCCGGGCTTCTGTCGAAGATCGTCGATGGCGTCAAGGTGCTTGGCAATGGCGAGTTGGGGAAGGCCCTGACCGTGAAGGCACACAAATTCAGCAAGTCGGCGGTGGAAAAGATCGAGGCTGCCGGCGGCAAAGCCGAGGTGATCTAAATTGATCCAGGCGATCCAGAACATCTTCAGCATCCCTGAGTTGCGTCGTCGCATCCTTTTCACCCTGGGCATGTTGGCGGTCTACCGGGTCGGGTGTCATGTGCCTGTCCCTGGGGTCGACGCCCAAGTGCTCAGCCAGTGGTTCACCGGTACCGAGGGGACCCTGCTGGGACTGGTCAGCGCTTTTACGGGTGGTGCACTTGAGCGGATGACGGTGTTCGCCCTGGGGATCATGCCCTATATCAGCGCCTCGATCATCCTGCAGTTGCTCACTGTTGTTTTCGAGCCGGTGGAAAGGCTCTCCAAGGAAGGCGAGCAGGGGCGCAAGAAGATCACCCAGTGGACCCGCTACGGCACGGTGATTCTCTCGGTCATCCAGGGGGCGGGTATCGCTGTCGGCCTTCAGACCATGACCGGGCCTGGTGGGGCTCCTGTTGTGAGCAACCCCGGCACCGGTTTCATTCTTCTGACCGTCATCACGCTGACGGCAGGCACCGCCTTTATCATGTGGCTCGGCGAACAGATCACGGAACGGGGAATCGGCAACGGGATCTCGCTGATAATCTTCGCGGGAATCGTGGCCAACCTTCCGGTGGCTCTGGTCAACACCTACAGGCTGCTCTCCAGCAGCGCCATGTCTGTTGGCGCCGGGATGTTCATTCTGGTGGTCATGGTCGCCGCCATCTGGGCGATCATTTTCATGGAACGTGCCCAGCGCCGGGTGCCGATTCACTATGCCAAGCGGGTCGTGGGCATGCGCAGCACCGGCGGGCAGACCAGCCACCTGCCCCTGAAGGTCAACATGAGCGGGGTCATTCCCCCGATCTTCGCCAGCTCCATCATCATGTTCCCTGCGACCATCGCCAACTTTGTCGATGTCCCCTGGGTGCAGACGGTGGCCGGCATGATGACTCCCGACCATTGGGTCTATAACCTTTTTTATGTTGCATTTATCATCTTCTTCTGCTACTTCTACACGGCTATAACGTTCAACCCCGTCGACGTGGCCGACAATATCAAGAAGCAGGGAGGGTATATCCCGGGCATCCGACCTGGCAAGGCGACCTCGGAGCACCTCGATACGGTACTCACGCGGATCACCTTTGCCGGAGCATTGTATGTCTCGACGGTCTGCGTCCTTCCCACCATTTTGATCGGTCAATTTAACGTCCCGTTCTTCTTCGGTGGTACTTCGCTGCTGATCGTTGTCGGGGTCGGTCTCGACACGGCCAGCCAGATCGAGGCGCACCTGATTTCCCGTTCCTACGAGGGGTTCATGAAGGGCGTCACCCTCAAGGGCCGCCAAGGGTAGTAGGACTATTTCTGCGATGAATCTGATTCTCCTCGGCCCTCCGGGGGCCGGCAAGGGCACCCAGGCCAAGCTTCTGACTGAACAATTCGGTATCCCCCAGATTTCCACGGGCGACATCCTGAGGGCGGCTGTTCGAGAAGGTACGCCCATGGGAGTCAAGGCAAAAGCCTGCATGGACGAGGGGAAACTGGTTCCAGATGATGTCGTGGTCGGTATCGTCCGTGAGCGTCTTCAGCAGACCGATTGCGACAAGGGATTCATCCTCGACGGGTTCCCCCGGACAGTCCCTCAGGCCGATTCGCTCAAGGTGACCCTGGGCGAACTGGATAAGGGTCTCGATGCGGTGATATCGCTTGAAGTCGATCCTGAGGCTTTGGTGGATCGTCTCACCGGTCGGCGCACCTGCCGCAGTTGCGGCAAGGGGTATCATCTGAAGTTCGATCCTCCTTCGGTGCCCGGGAAGTGCGATGTCTGCTCCGGTGAGCTTTTTCAGCGTGATGATGACCGGGAAGAGACGATCCGCAAGCGTCTCCAGGTTTATCACGATCAGACCGCGCCATTGATCGCCTACTACGGACAGGCCGGGCTGCTCACTTCTGTCGACGGCATGGCGGGGATCGAGGCGGTACAGGGTCAACTCCTTGGAATCCTCAGGGCTGGCTGACAGGTGATCGTCCTCAAGTCCCGCCGCGAACTTGAGAAAATGAGGGTGGCTGGCCGTCAGGTGGCCGAGATTCTCAGCTTGCTCAAGGAGCGGATTGCCCCCGGGGTTACGACCCGGGAGCTTGATCAGCTCGCAGAGACCGAATGCCGCAAGAGAAAGGCCCGTCCCGCCTTCAAGGGATACGGGGGGTTTCCTTTCACGATTTGCGCCTCGCCCAACGAGAAGGTGGTGCACGGGTTTCCCGACGAACTCCCCTTGAGGGAGGGGGATATTCTCAGCATCGACTTCGGTCTGGTATACCAGGGTTTCTACGGCGATGCCGCCATTACCGTTCCGGTCGGGGATGTCGCCGCCGAGACCAAACGTCTCATGCAGGTCACCGAGCGCTCCCTGGGGTTGGCCATCGACCAGGCGATAGAGGGTCGTCGGCTCTCCGACATCTCTCATGCTGTTCAGGCCTACGTGGAGGCAGAAGGCTTCAGTGTAGTACGAGAATTCGTGGGGCACGGCATCGGGCGCGAACTGCACGAGTCACCCCAGATTCCCAACTTCGGTCTTCCAGGGCAGGGTCCCAGGCTTAAAGAGGGGATGACGCTGGCCATCGAGCCGATGATCAATGCCGGTGGTCCGGGGGTCAAGATTCTCGAAGACGGCTGGACGGCAGTCACCCTCGACGGCAGGCCCTCGGCGCATTTCGAACATACCGTGGCGATCACGAACCACGGGCCAGAAATACTTACCCGGCTCTGACGGGCGGCCGCAAGGCATCCGCTGACGGTCGGGGACCTACAACAAAGGGAACGGACCATGAAAGTAAGGGCTTCGGTCAAGAAAATCTGCGAAAAATGCAAAGTCATCAGGCGCAAGGGGATTGTGAGAATCATCTGCGATAACCCCAAGCATAAACAGAGACAGGGTTAAAGGGTTAGGAGGAACGGACATTGGCACGTATTGCTGGCATCGACCTACCCAAGAATAAGCGCATGGAGGTAGCCCTTACCTATATCTACGGTATCGGGCGGACCACCTCTCAGAAGATCCTGGCCCAGGCCGGGGTCGATTTCAATACCCGTACCGACAACCTGACCGAGGTCGAGGCGGCTAAAATCCGCGAGATCATCGATCGGGAGCAGAAGGTCGAGGGTGACCTGCGGCGCGAGGTGAATATCAACATCAAACGGCTGATGGACCTCGGCTGCTACCGGGGACTGCGTCATCGCCGTGGGCTGCCGGCCCGCGGCCAGCGCACCAAGACCAACGCCCGCACCCGTAAGGGACCGCGCAAGACCGTCGCCGGCAAGAAGAAGTAAGGGGAGCAACCATGGCCAAGCCTGGGAAAAAAGTCGTTCGCAAGAGCAAAGAGAAGAAGAACATCACCAATGGAGTGGCCCACATCCAGGCCACCTTCAACAATACCATCGTCACCATCAGCGATGTGAAGGGGAACGTCCTCGCCTGGTCCACCTCGGGCGCCAAGGGCTTCAAGGGGTCCCGCAAGAGCACCCCCTTCGCCGCTCAGGTCGCTGCCGAAGACGCTGCCAAGAAGGCCCAGGAGCATGGGCTCCGCAGCGTCGAGGTGCTGGTCAAGGGTCCCGGGTCCGGCCGTGAGTCGGCACTGCGCGCCCTGCAGGCCGCCGGCCTGACCATCACCGTCATAAAGGACGTCACGCCGATTCCCCATAATGGCTGCCGTCCGCCCAAGCGCAGAAGAGTCTAACCGGATAAAGGAGGAAGAGCCTTGGCCAGATATACGGGTCCTGTCTGCCGTCAGTGCAGAAGAGAAAATATGAAGCTGTTCCTGAAAGGGGACCGCTGCTACACCGACAAATGCGCTGTCGAGCGGCGCAATTACGCTCCCGGACAGCATGGCCAGGGGCGAATCAAGGTCTCCGACTACGGGGTGCAGCTTCGCGAGAAGCAGCGTGTCAAACGCACCTACGGCCTTCTTGAGGGGCAGTTCCGCTCCTGTTTTGAAAAGGCCGACCGCATGAAGGGCGTTACGGGCGAGAATCTGCTCGTTCTGCTGGAGCGTCGGTTTGACAGCATCATCTACCGGCTTGGTTTCGGGATCTCCCGCAACGAAGCCCGGCAGTTGATCCGTCACTCCCACTTCAAGATCAATGGCCGCAAGGTCAACATTACTTCCTACCTGGTGCGTCCCGGTGATGTTATCGAGCTGCGCGAGAAAAGCCGGAAGATCGTCCGTGTCAACGAGGCCCTCGAGGGGGCTGCTCGCCGCGGCATCCCCTCCTGGCTGGAGTTGGATCGGGATGGCTACAAGGGCACCGTCAAGACTCTCCCGGTGCGCGCGGAGCTGACCACCCCGACATTCCAGGAGCAGCTCATCGTCGAGCTCTACTCCAAGTAACCCAGGGCCACGCGAACGGCAATCCCATCGGGAGGAAACGGAATGTACAAAAACTGGAGAGATCTCATCAGACCCAAACGCCTCCAGATTGAGACCGATACCCTGACCGAAACCTACGGCAAGTTCTTCGCCGAGCCCTTCGAGCGAGGCTTCGGAACAACTCTGGGCAACTCCCTCCGGCGAGTGCTGCTCTCCTCTCTTCAGGGCGCGGCAATTTCTTCGGTTCGCATCAAGGGCGTTCTGCACGAGTTTTCGACCATCCCCGGCGTCACCGAGGATGTGACCGACATCGTTCTTAATCTCAAGGGTGTGCGGCTCAAGCTCCACGGTCACGATAGCCGGAACATCCGCATCGTCAAAAAGGGTGCCGGCGAAATCAAGGCCGGGGACATCGTCACCGACTCCAATGTGGAGATCCTCAATCCCGGACACCACATCGCCACCTGCGCTAAGGATGCGGATGTGGAGATGGAGATGGTGGTGACCATGGGGAAAGGGTACGTCCCTGCCGAGCGCAATCGGGACGAGAAGTCGCCCGTTGGAACGATCCCCATCGATGCCATTTTCAGCCCCATCAAAAAGGTCAACTTCGCTGTGACCAATGCCCGCGTTGGGCAGATTACCGACTACGACAAGCTGACCCTCGAGGTGAGCACCGATGGCAGCGTCCGCCCCCATGACGCGGTCGCCTACGCCGCCAAGATCCTCAAGGAGCAGCTGCAGATCTTCATCAATTTCGATGAAGATGCCGCCGAGCCCGCCATTCTTGAGGGGGGTGAGGAGTCGAGAAAAATCAACGACAACCTCTATCGCAGTGTCGATGAGCTCGAACTTTCGGTGCGCAGCGCCAACTGCCTCAAAAACGCCGACATCCGCCTGATTGGCGATCTGGTGCAGCGTTCGGAGGCGGAGATGCTCAAGACGCAGAATTTCGGCCGCAAATCGCTCAATGAGATCAAAGACATTCTCGCCGACATGGGGCTCTCCCTCGGCATGAAGCTGGAGAATTTTCCCGATCCCGAGTACCTGAGGATGATCGAGAAGAGCCGCGAAGAAGAATAGGCCGGCGCCGGCCAGGGATATACGAAGAAAGGACCATTGAACCATGCGTCACAACAAGACCGGCCGCACCCTTGGCCGCAACAGCAGCCACCGCGCCGCCATGATGCGAAACATGGTGACCTCGCTGATCGACCATGAGCGGATCACCACCACCGACGCCCGGGCCAAGGAGCTTCGCAAGCTGGCCGAGCGGATGATCACACTGGGCAAGCGCGGGGATCTGCACGCGCGCCGTCAGGCCGCAGCTGTGCTGAGGGACAAGAAGGTCGTCGCCAAGCTTTTCGATCGCGTCGGCCCCCGGTTCAAAGATCGCCCCGGCGGCTATACCCGGATCATCAAACTTGCACCGCGCCTCGGGGACAACGCTTCCATGTCGATCATTGAGCTGGTCGAAGAGGAGCTCGCGACCAAGGTCGTGACCGCGGCGCCCGTCAAGGCGAAAAAGCCCGCCAAGGCCAAGGCTGCTCCCGTCGAGGAGAAAGTCGAAGAGGCCGGGGAAGCCAAGGGCGAATAAAGCAGTCCATATAGCGAATCAAAAAGGCAGGGAGCGATCCCTGCCTTTTTCTATTGTTTTGAAACTCCTTCGTGGGCCAGGTCATTTCAGGCCGGTTCCGTTGACTCCCCGCCGGGGCAGGGGTATAAGACCCTCTGGGGAAAACTGCCGCGAAACGAAGGAGGAGACTGTGCAAAATGCCATTGCGACCGCTGGCCATTTCATCGGCCGACTGGAGAGGGGGGTTGACCTGCTCGATGCCCTGACCGAAAGGATTCGACAGGCGGGTGTTCAACTGGGGCGCGTGGAGGCCATCGGGGCTGTCGAGAAGGCCCGTGTCGGCTTCTACGACCAGGGTTCGAGGGTCTACCGCTATCTGCAGTTCGACCGCCCCCTGGAGATACTGGCCCTGAAAGGGAACGTCTCCCTGAAGGAGGGGCAGCCGATGCTCCATGCCCATGTTACCTTCGGCGACGAAAATGGGCATGCTTTTGGAGGGCATCTCGCTCCCGGAACGGTGGTCTTTGCCTGCGAGTATATTCTGGAGGGTTTCGCCGGGGGGGAACTGCACCGGGGCCATGACGAGGCAACGGGGCTCCCCCTCTGGGCCGGAAAGGAATAAAGGGGTGCCGAGAAACCAGGCGATGGGATGGCAGGGGCTCAAAGAGGCTGTTCATGCCACCGCCGCGCGCTTCGACCGGCAGGCCCTCATCTGGGTCGAGGAGCACGCCGGGTTAGGGGGGCGCATATTCTGCGCAAGGGGATGCAGCAGTTGCTGTAATCTGACGGTCAACGCCACATTCCCAGAGGCTTTGACCCTGGCCGAGGGCTTAACGCAGGCCCAGAGGGTCTCCTTGCGCAGGCACATGGATCTCCTGCGGGAGTTGTTGCCGGAGACGGAAACTCTCAAGGACTTTCTTCGCCTGCACAGGCGCCAGGTGGGGTTCTGTCCTTTTCTGGAGACAGGGGGGGCTTGCGGTGTCTACCCTTTTCGCCCCCTGGCCTGCAGAGCCCTCTTCTCGACCCGCAACAGCGACTGGTGCGCTGTTGATTTTTCGACCCTCCATCCGGCTGAGAAACAGGCCTACCTGAGCAGCCTCGACCCGAAGGTCGTCGCCTTTCCCACCCATTATCTTGCCTCTCCCCAGGACCTAGCCCGGGAGTTGGAATCCTCCGCTCTGGCGGCCATGAGGGAGCGTTTCGGATTCTCGGTTGCGGGCAACCTCCCCGTCCTGGTCCACCTGGCTTGCGAGCATGGCCTTGCGGAAGTCATCCTCAAGGGATATGAGGCAACCATCCAGAGTATCGAGGCGGCCGGCCTGAATCGCTCCTACCTGGTCGAGGTGACGGTCCGACAACCCTTCACGAGGGGATGAGGACCGCTTTCGAGGGGGGGCTGGGCAGGAGGGTTCGTGGCATTCTCGCGGAGAAGAGAGCCGCGGAGGCGAAGAGGATGGCCGGGAGCCTCGCTATGGGTGCGGAGCGGGCGCGTGGCGCGGTGAAAGCCTCTCCCCCCTGTCGGGACTGAAGGAGGAAGAGACCCTCCCTGGAGCCCGCAAACCTTGACGTTTCCTGGACTTCCATGCTACTCTGCCCCACTTTGTGCCCGGAGACGTCATGTATTTTCCCACCCTGGAAAAATTCCAAGCCCTTTCCCTCGAGGGGAATCTCATCCCCGTCTACCGCGAGATCCTCGCCGACATGGAGACTCCGGTCTCCGCTTTTCGCAAGATCGATGACGGCCGGACCTCTTTCCTGCTCGAAAGTATCGAGGGGGGGGAGAAGTGGGCCAGGTATTCCTTTCTGGGAAGCAGCCCGGACCGGGTCTTTCGCAGCAGGGGGGAGTTGTTTGAGATTCTGCGGGGAGACCGCGTCGAGCGCTCCGGCGTCTGTGCCGATCCCCTCTCCGAACTGAAGGCGTTTCTGGCCCCCTACCGGCCCGTTGAGGTGCCCGGGCTCCCCCGCTTCTTCGGGGGTGCTGTGGGGTACCTCGGGTACGACATGGTCCGTTTCGTAGAGACGCTCCCCGATGTCAACCCCAGGGAGATCGGGGCTTTTGACGCCTGTTTCATTCTCACCGACCGGCTCTTCATCTTCGACAACGTAGCGCAGAAGATCAAGGTGGTCTGCAACGTTCACCTCGAGGAGGGGGCCGACCCAGGAAAGGCCTACGCCGCGGCGATGGCGGCCATCGATGGGATGATCGAACAGCTGCGTCGTCCACTGGATCGAAGGGCGCCCGCCCAGCACCCGAATCGACCCGTCGACCTTGCGCCCAATTTCAGCCGCCCCGATTTCATGGAGGCCGTGGAGAGATGCAAGGAGTACATCCGCGCAGGCGATATCTTTCAGGTGGTTCTTTCCCAGCGCTTCTCCGGGCCTCTGGCCGCCGACCCCTTTGATGTCTACCGGGCCCTGCGCACCATCAATCCATCCCCCTATATGTTTTTCCTCCGGTTCGGTGAGACTCTGGTGGTCGGCGCCTCCCCCGAAGTTCTGGTTCGCAAGGAGGGGATGGAGGTGGAGGTGCGCCCTATCGCCGGAACCCGCCACCGAGGTGCTTCGCCGGAGATTGACCTGGCCCTGGAAACGGAACTCCTCGCCGATCCCAAGGAGAGGGCCGAACACATCATGCTGGTCGATCTCGGCCGCAACGACCTGGGCCGGGTCTGCCGCCCCGGGAGCGTGGAGGTCTCCGAGCTGATGGTGGTCGAGCGCTACTCCCACGTCATGCACATCGTCTCCAACGTCCGCGGGGTCCTTCCCGAGGGGCGCGACGCTTTCGATGTCTTTCGCGCGACCTTTCCGGCGGGAACCCTCTCGGGCTCCCCGAAGATCCGGGCCATGGAGATCATCGACGAACTCGAGCCCTGCCGCCGTGAAATCTACGGAGGCGCCGTCGGCTACTTCTCCTTTTCCGGCAACATGGACATGGCCATCGCCATCCGCACCCTGGTGGTGCATGGCGACCGCATCCACCTGCAGGCCGGAGCCGGCATCGTCGCCGATTCGGACCCCTCGGCCGAATACCAGGAGACGGTCAACAAGGCCCAGGGGGTGATGAAGGCCATAGCCCTGGCCCAGGAGGGGCTCGACTGACATGCTCCTGATGATCGACAACTATGATTCCTTCACCTACAACCTCGTCCAGTACCTGCAGGAACTGGGGGAGGAGGTGGAGGTGGTGCGAAACGACAAGATCGACGTGGCCGGCATCCTCCGGCTCGCCCCCCGCCGTCTGGTGATCTCGCCGGGGCCCTGCTCGCCCGCCGAGGCGGGAATCTCGGTGGAGGCCATAAGAGAGTTGGCCGGGCGCATCCCCCTGCTCGGGGTCTGCCTGGGGCACCAGGCCATCGGCCATGCCTTCGGCGGGCGGGTGATTCGGGCCGGGGTGCTGATGCACGGAAAGACCAGCCCCATTCTCCACGACGGAGAGGGGCTCTTCCGGGGTCTCTCCAATCCCTTTACGGCGACGCGTTACCATTCCCTCATCGTGGAACGGGAGAGCCTGCCGACCGAACTCAAGGTCACGGCCTGGACCGAGGACGGCACCATCATGGGGCTCGAGCATCGGGAGCACCCGGTCTGGGGGGTGCAGTTCCACCCCGAGTCGATCCTCACCGCGGAGGGGAAGCGGCTGCTCGAGAATTTCCTGAAGATGAGCTGAGAGAGGCGTTTTCGCCACAGGGACACAGAGATGACGGGTGGCTTTGTGATTCGGAAGCCATGTAGCCGATCTCCGAGTCTCTGCCCACGGAGAGTTTTGACATGATCAAGGAAGCCATCGCCCGGGTCGTGGAAGGGCAGGATCTCACCGAGGCCGAAATGGTGGAGGTGATGAACGAGGTCATGGGGGGGGAGGCGACGCCGGCCCAGATCGCCTCCTTCATCACCGCCCTGCGACTGAAGGGGGAGACCGTCCCTGAAATCACAGGCGCGGCCCGCGTGATGCGGGAGCGTGCCACCCCCATCCGGGTCGGAGCGGCTCTCGATATCGACCGCGAGGAGATCAATCTCGACCGGGAGACCATCCTCGACACCTGCGGCACGGGGGGGAGCGGCACCAGAAGCTTCAATATCTCCACCACCGTCGCCTTCGTGGTGGCCGCCTGCGGCGTCAAGGTGGCCAAGCATGGAAACCGCAGCGTCTCCTCGGCCTGCGGCAGTGCCGACGTGCTGGAGGCCCTGGGCGTCAACCTCAATATCACCCCGGAGCGGGTTGAGAAGTGCATCGCCACCCTCGGGGTCGGCTTTCTTTTTGCCCCCGCCCTGCACGGGGCGATGAAGCATGCCATCGGACCCCGGCGGGAAATCGGAATCCGCACCATCTTCAACATCCTGGGACCCCTCACCAACCCGGCCGGCGCCGACCGGCAAGTCCTGGGAGTCTACCGGGAGGAACTTGTCGAGACACTGGCCCGGGTGCTGGTTCAGCTCGGCTGCCGGCGGGGCTTTGTGGTCCACGGCTTTGACGGGATGGACGAAGTGACCCTCACCGGCCCGACCCGCGTCGGGGAGATCACCGATGGGGGGGAGGTTCGGCTCTTTACCGTGGAGCCCGAGGATTTTGGCCTTCGTCGATGCGAGCTCTCCGCCCTGCAGGGGGGGGATGCCGTCGCCAACGCCGCCATCGTCCGCGCCGTCCTGACGGGCGAAGGGGGCCCCCGCCGTGATGTGGTCCTGCTCAACGCCGCTTTCGCCCTCGCCGCAGCCGGGGTGGCCAAAGACGTGCCGTCCGGTCTGAAGGCCGCCGCCGAAGCCGTTGACAGCGGTCGCGCCCTGGAGAAGCTCGAGGGGTTGGTACGACTGACCAACGAATGATCCGGGGAGGAAATTCCCCATCTCCTGAGCCGATGGAATGCCATGATTCTCGATGATATCCTCTCCCGCAAACGCGAGGAGGTGGCCGAGGCCCGCAGCCGGATCCCGCTGGAGGAGCTGCGGCGGAAATGCGGCGATTGTCCCCCGGGCCGCGGTTTTGCCCGGGCCCTCTGGGAAAGGAAGAAAACCGGCACGGCGATCATTGCCGAGGTGAAGAAGGGCTCTCCCTCCATGGGGGTGATCCGCCCCGATTTCGACCCGGTGGCCATCGCCCGCGCCTACCAGGATGCCGGCGCGGCATGCCTTTCGGTTCTGACCGACCGGGACTTCTTTTTCGGCGACCTGGGTTATCTGACCACCATCCGCCAGGCCGTCGCCCTTCCCCTGCTGCGCAAGGATTTCCTCGTCGACCCCTACCAGGTCTACGAGGCACGGGTCGCCGGGGCCGACGCCGTCTTGCTCATCGCCGCCGCCCTTTCTCCATTGAGCCTTCGCGAGATGACCATGCTGGCAGGGGATCTGGGGCTCGACGTTTTGCTCGAGATCCACGACGAACTGGAGTTGGAGAGCGCTCTGGCCACGCCGGCGGAGCTGATCGGGATCAACAACCGCGACCTGCGCAGCTTCGTCACCGATCTGGGAGTGACGGAGCGGCTGGCGCCCAAAATCCCCGCCGATCGCCTGGTGGTGGCCGAAAGCGGCATCCGCGACAGCGCCGACATCGAGCGGCTGCGAATCTCCGGCGCCGGGGCCTTCCTGGTGGGAGAAAGCCTGATGCGCGAAACCGACGTGGCCGCCAAGCTGCGGGAACTGCTGGCGTCGCCGGTTTGAGAATCGGGTGCAAATGTTCAATTGCCCTTTGATTGGAGCATCTCGGCGGGGCATGGGAGCCTGCGCGGACCCAGCTTCAGCCTCTGCCGCGACACTAAATATTTCCGAGGAGCGCCGATGAACACCAAGATCCTGCTCAGCGAAGACCGGATTCCCAAGCACTGGTACAATATCATCCCCGATATGCCGGGGGCCCTGGCGCCGGTGGTCCATCCCGGCACCCTGCAGCCGATCACTCCCGACGACATGCTCCCCCTCTTCCCCATGTCCCTCATCGAACAGGAGGTCTCCTCGCAGCGCTGGATCGAGATCCCCGAGGAAGTGCGGGAGATCTACCGGCTCTGGCGGCCGGCTCCCCTCTTCCGGGCTCATCGCCTGGAGAAGGCCCTGGGGACACCGGCGAAGATCTACTACAAGTATGAAGGGGTTTCGCCGGCCGGCTCCCACAAGCCCAATACCGCCATCCCCCAGGCCTACTACAACAAGCTGGCTGGCACCCGCCGCATCGCCACCGAGACCGGCGCTGGTCAGTGGGGCTCCTCCATGGCCCTGGCCTGCCAGATGTTCGGGCTGGAATGCACCGTCTACATGGTCAAGGTCTCCTTCGGCCAGAAGCCCTACCGCAAGAGCATGATGCAGCTCTGGGGGGCCGAGGTGCTTCCCTCTCCCTCCGACCGGACCCGGGCCGGCCGCGCCATCCTTGCCAAGGATCCGCAAAATCAGGGATCCCTGGGGATCGCCATCAGCGAGGCGGTGGAGGACGCAGCCTCCCGGGAGGATACACGCTATGCCCTGGGGAGCGTTCTCAACCACGTCTGCATGCACCAGACGATCATCGGCCTGGAGGCGAAGGAGCAGATGGCCCTGGCCGGCGACTATCCGGACGTGGTCATCGGCTGCCACGGGGGCGGTTCCAACTTCGCCGGCATCGCCTTCCCCTTCGTCTCCGACAAGGCGGCGGGGAAGAACGTCCGGATCCTGGCCATGGAGCCGATCAGCTGCCCGACCCTGACCAAGGGGGTCTACGCCTTCGATTACGGCGACACCGCCAAAATGGCCCCGGTATCCAAGATGTACACCCTCGGCCACGACTTTATGCCACCCGGGATCCACGCCGGCGGGCTTCGCTACCACGGTGCATCCCCCCTGGTGTCGCAGCTGGTCCACGAGGGGGTCATCGAAGCCAAGGCGGTGCCCCAGACGGCCTGTTTCGAGGCGGCCATCCTCTTCGCCCGAACGGAGGCCATCATCCCGGCGCCCGAATCGTCCCACGCCATTCGCGGCGCCATCGACGAGGCCCTGCGCGCCAAGGAGGAGGGGAAGGAGCGGACCATCCTCTTCAACCTCTCGGGACACGGCCACGTCGACATGGCCGCCTACGACGCCTACTTCAGCGGCAAGCTCGAGGACTTCGAATATCCCGCCGAGGCCATCGAGGAGTCGCTGGCTCATCTGCCCAAAGTCAAGGTGTAGAATAGGGGGCAAGGAGTCGAGACGGATGGTTCGGGTCAAGATCTGCGGCATCACCCGCATCGAGGACGCTCAGCATGCCGCGGCCTGCGGTGCCGACGCCCTGGGATTCGTCTTCTATGCGAAGAGCCCCCGATGCCTCAGCCCGGAGTCGGCGCGGGGTATCATTGCCAAGCTCCCCCCCTTCGTTTCGGCGGTGGGCCTCTTCGTGAACGAGGAGCCGGAGCGGGTGAGGGAGATTGCCGAATTCTGCGGTCTCGACCTTCTTCAGCTCCATGGCGACGAGTCGCCTGCCGGATCTCTTTTTCCTCCCTATCGGGTGATCAAGGCGCTGCGGGTTCGCGATGCCGGGAGCCTGACGGGGGCCGGGGCCTATGCGGTTTCGGCCCTGCTGCTCGACGCCTGGGTGGAGGGGGCTTACGGGGGGACGGGACATCGGTTCAACTGGGATCTGGCCGCCGGTGTCGCCCGGGAGCACCGGGTGATCCTGGCCGGGGGGCTCCGCGCCGAGAACGTGGCCGAGGCGGTGCGCCGGGTGCGTCCCTACGGGGTCGATGTCTCGAGCGGGGTGGAGAGCGCGCCCGGCATCAAGGATCCGGATCTGGTGGCGGAGTTCATTCGCCGGGCCAAGGGGAAAA
>JBFHXN010000005.1:0-21410 GCA_041598955.1 Desulfuromonadales bacterium
GCCCTCGAACAGTTCCGGGTCTTCTCCATGGGGGTGGCGGCCGTTGTGCTGCTGATCGGCGCCCTGGTGGTCTTCGTGACCATGATGGGATCGGTCAACGAGCGCACCCGGGAGATCGGTATTTTCAGGGCTCTCGGTTTCCGGCGGGGGCACGTGGTTGGTCTGATCCTCATCGAGGCGGCCTGTGTGAGTTTCGCCGCCGGTCTGCTCGGTTACTTGGCCGGCATGGGCGCAGCCTGGGGCCTGCTCCCCTTTCTCGCCGAGGAGCACCCCCACCTTCCCTGGGATCCCCTCCTTGCCGTCGGCTCCATTCTGCTCGCCCTGGCGGTGGGGACGGCGGCCTCCCTCTACCCGGCCCTCCACGCCAGCCGCATGGACCCGGCCGAGGCTCTGAGGGTGCTTTAGGGGAAGAGGTTTTTCCTGGACCGGTCACGATTCGTTCACCCTCATCCCGAACCTCTCCCGTCAAGGGAGAGGGAGAAAAGGTCTACGGATCGACCCATTGCGCGTTTTCAGCCGTCAACTCGGTCGGAGGCGCGAGCGAACGAACTCCCCTTCCCCGGCTGAGCAGTCACCCTCTCCTCGGGGAGAGGGATGGGGTGAGGGGGCTTTGAGAAGAGGTTGGTGACAAGATGTCTTTCATCGAAATATCCGCCCTTGCAAAACGTTACGACAGCGACGCCGGACCCGTCGAGGCCCTCAGGGGGATCGACCTTGCGGTGGAGGAGGGGACCTTCCTCGGGGTGATGGGGCAGTCGGGCTCGGGCAAGAGCACCCTGCTCGCCATCCTCGGAGGCCTCTGCCGCCCCACGGCCGGCTCCCTCCAGGTGGATGGCATCGACCTCTACGCACTGGGAGGGGAGCGGCTGGCCGATTTTCGACGGGAATACCTCGGCTTTGTCTTTCAGGCCTTCAACCTGATCCCCTACCTGACCGCCCAGGAGAACGTCATGCTCCCTCTGGCCGTTCAGCGTATGCCGCTGCGGGAAAAGCGGGAGCGGGCCGCGGCGATGCTCGATCGGGTCGGGCTTGCAGACCGGGCCGGCCATCTGCCGGGGCAGCTCTCCGGGGGCGAGCAGGAGAGGGTGGCCATCGCCCGGGCGCTGGTCAACGCTCCTCCCCTTATCCTGGCCGACGAGCCGACGGGCAGCCTCGACACCGCCACTTCCGAGGGGATCATGGAGCTTTTCTCTGAACTCAACCGGGAGGGGCAGACCATCGTCATGGTCACCCACAACCCGGAAAACCGTCGCTGGTTCCATCGCATCGTCGATCTGCGGGACGGACGGGTTGACACAGACCGGAGCGGCCCTTCGCGGCTGCGGTCGGTGGGGTAGGGGAAGTGCGATGATTCTGATCTTTCTGGTCCTGCTCGCCCTGCTCGCCTGGGCAATCCTCTGCGAGCTGGAGAGGTTGCGGGAGCCCGCCTCGGCTCCCATGGGCAACTGCCCCGGCTGCACCGGCATCGTGGAGCTCGACTGGCTCCTCTGCCCCCGCTGCCGCACCCTGCTCCAGGAATCCTGCCCCGGATGCGGCCGCCCCCGTTCGACGTTTCACCGCTTCTGCCCCGGGTGCGGAAAGGGAAAGGGGGACTCATGAAGAGGCGCTGCACGACCCGCACTCTCCCTGGCGTCATTGCCCTTCTGCTGCCCCTCGCGGTCTTGGGCTACAACCTCTGGGCGGTCTGCTGCGGCCGCTGTACGGCCCGCACTTTTCTCACCCTGGGTCCCCCGGGCGCGATCCTCCTCGCCCTGCTCGCCCTGGGGAGCCTGATGCTGGTCGCCCTGCGCTGGCGCCGCTGTCGCCTCGAGGCCCGCCATCATTGTTCCTGCGGAGTCCGCCTGGCCCCAGGGTGGGACTTCTGCCCCGACTGCGGGAGTGAGGTGCGGCCTCCTTCTCCTTGAAAACCCGCCAGGCCAGCATTCTCCCGTTTAGGATACAATAGGAGCAGCGGGCCCCGACGGGCCGGGAAGGATCCTCCTCCATGCTGCTCGAGATGCACTGCCATACCAGCGAACATTCCTCCTGCAGCCATGTCTGTGCCCTGGAGCTGGTTCAGCAGGTCTTCGCCAAGGGGCTCCAGGGGGTGGTGCTCACCGACCACCACTACCTCTGGCCCCTCCGGGAGATCGAGGAGCTTCGCCGCAGGTCTCGGGTGCCCGATCACTTCCTGATCCTCTCGGGGCAGGAGGTGCATACCCGGGAGCTGGGCGACGTGCTGGTCTTCGGGGCTACAGAGCGCTTCCGGCGGGGGACGACCCTGAAGCGCATCCGCAGCCGCCAGCCCGAGGCGGCCCTGGTCTGGGCCCATCCCTACCGCAAGGGGAACCTTCCGGACGACGGCGAGCTGACCCACCCCCTGCTCGACGCCGTGGAGATCTTCAACTCCAACCAGAGCGTCCGGGAGAACAGCCGGGGCCTCGTTGACTGGCACCGGCTCCGTTTCACCGCCCTCGCCGGCACCGACACCCACGGCCCCACCTACGCGGGGCTCTACCCGACCCTCTTCGACCATCCATTTCGGGACATCAATGAGCTTGCCCGGGAGATCCGCGGCGGCCGCTGCCGCCCCTTTCTAAAGGAAATCCCCCGGGCCGGGGCGCACAGTACCGTCACCGAGGTCACCATCGGCGCCAAGGGGGCCGACGAGGTGCGCCCCCGCATCATCCTGCGCACCCTCGATTCGGAGAGTTCCTGGCGCTCCGCCGAGCGCGCCCATCACATCCTGGAGTCCCTCGCCGGGTGCGGCTTCGACGGCGGGCGCTTCCGCATCCCCCGCCCCATCGACGAGGACCCCGCGAGCCGCACCCTCATCCAGGAGGGGTTGCGGGGGAAATCCCTGCACGACAAACTCCTTGCCGTTCCCCCGACCGACGCCCCCTGCTTCGTGGAACTCGCCGCCCGGTGGCTCGCCCGCCTGCACGCCTGCCGCCTGAAGCTCACCCCGGCGGCCGAATTTCTCGACGTCGAACGGAAGCGCCTGGCGCGCTACGTTGAACGCTTCGTCTCCATCGGCCACCCCTTCGCCCGCAGGGTGGAGGAGATCGCCGAGGTGGTCGGCGCAGGGGAAATGGAGCTGGGAGGAAAGGAGACCCTGCTCGTCCAGGGGCACGGCGACTACCACCCCAAGAACATCTTCATCGGCCAGGACCGCCAGGACGACCCGGCGACCCTCTTCGTCGCCGCTATCGATTTCGAAAGCTCCCTCTGTCTGCCGCCTGCCTTCGATGTCGGGACCTTCCTCGCCCAGTTCAGAAACCAGCTCTTCGCCCATCCCCCGATCCTCGCCGCCTGCCCGGAGGCTCTCTTCCTCACCGCCTACCTCGACGAGCTGGGGGAGACCCCCGAGGGCTTCCGCCGCCAGGTCGAACTCTTCCGCGCCCGGGCCTGCCTCTCCATCGCCGCCTACCTCTTCAAGGTCGGCCTCGGTGGCAGCGAGGATCTCCACCGGGTCCTCATCGAAGCCGAACGGGCCCTCACCGGAGACAGGCTCCCGCCAGGGTGCCTGTCCCCGTAGGCCCAGGGCCCCCGTGGGACTCAGGGTCCCAGTTGGCCCAGGGTGCCTGTCCACTAGACAGGTCGTGGCTGAGAGGGACAGCAACTTTGGTGACTGTGCAAAGCAGCCAGCCCCTCAGGAAAGGAGAACGGTCATGGGAAAATGCCTGAAAGAAAAAGACGAATCGAAACCCAAAACCGGAAGCTACAAGTGCGAGAAGTGCGGCGCCGTCGCCGAGAAAAAAGATCACCTCTGCAAGCCGCACAAGGTCGAGGGAGAGAAATGAAGTAAGGGGACTGGCTCCCGGCAGGGCGCCTGTCCCCTTCGTGGGCCAAAGAAGACGGGGGTTAAGGGGGAAAGGCACTTGTTTGATGACATCGATTGATGTCTGTCCCTGTTTCTTTCCCCTCCCTTGACTTCCCCGCGCGACTTATTTACCCTACGGGCGGTCTCCCACCCTCCCGCAAAGGGGCTCACATGCGCGTCACCGCCATCATTCCCGCCCGCTATGCCTCCACCCGCTTTCCCGGAAAACCCCTGGTCGACATTCTCGGCAAGACGATGATCGAGCGGGTCTACGAACGCACCGTGCAGGCCTCGGAGGTCGACCGGGTGATCGTGGCCACGGACGACCAGCGCATTTTCGACGCGGTCAGGGCCTTCGGCGGGGAGGTCGAGATGACCCGGGCCGATCACCCCACGGGGACCGACCGGCTGGCGGAGGTGGCCTCCCGTATCGAAACCGATCTGGTGGTCAACGTGCAGGGGGATGAGCCCCTTATCGAGCCGATGATGATCAATCTGGCGGTGGGACCCCTCAAGAAGGACTCTTCCATCCCCATGGGGACGGTCTCGACCCCGGTCGGCTCGGTGGAGGAGTACCGCAATCCCAACGTGGTCAAGGTGGTCTGCGACCGCCAGGGGTTCGCCCTCTACTTCTCCCGGGCCCCGATCCCCCATCCCCGGGATTTCGCCTCCGACCTGGCGGGGAAGTTCTACCACTTCGGGGCCGCCAAACATGTGGGTCTCTACGTCTACCGCAAGGATTTTCTCCTGCGCTACCCGACCCTCCCCGTCACCCCCCTGGAAAACCTCGAAAAACTCGAACAGCTCCGGGCCCTGGAGCATGGTTACCGCATCCGGGTGGTGGAGACGGAACTCGCCTCCCAGGGGGTCGACACCCCCGAGGACCTGATCCGGGTGCGAGCCATTCTGGGCGGTTCCTGAAATTTCCCCCTGCACGTGTCGATCTTTCGGGTTACGGGCCCGTATTTCTTGGTTCCTCCTCGCCTCGGGGCCACTCTCGGATTTTGGGTTTCCTTTTGAGGCGGTTCTGTGTAGAATCGCAGCTTTAGTCGCGTATCTCTGGCGCCTGTTGCGGGCGCCGGACGAACTTTTGGAGCCTGCATGAAGACCAAGTTTCTCTTTATCACCGGCGGTGTCGTCTCCTCCCTGGGCAAGGGCCTCTCCGCCGCCTCCATCGGCGCCCTGATGGAAGCCCGCGGCCTTCAGGTGGCGATGCAGAAGATGGACCCCTACATCAACGTCGATCCGGGCACCATGAGCCCCTTCCAGCATGGCGAGGTCTTCGTGACCGAGGACGGGGCGGAGACCGACCTCGACCTGGGGCATTACGAGCGCTACACCACGGCCCGGGTTACCCGCAAGAGCAACTTCACCACCGGCCAGGTCTACGATACGGTCATCCGCAAGGAGCGCCGCGGGGACTATCTCGGCGGCACGGTGCAGGTCATCCCCCACATCACCGACGAGATCAAGAACAAGATCCTGGAGAATGCCAAGGGGGCCGACGTCGCCATCATCGAGGTCGGCGGCACCGTGGGGGATATCGAGTCGCTCCCTTTCCTGGAGGCGATCCGGCAGTTCCGCAACGACCGGGGTCCGGAGAACGTGCTCTACATCCACCTGACCCTGGTTCCCTACATCCCCACGGCCGGGGAACTCAAGACCAAGCCGACCCAGCACAGCGTCAAGGAGTTGCGGGAGATCGGCATCCAGCCCGACATCCTGCTCTGCCGCTGCGACCGGGAGATCCCCCGGGACATGAAGGCGAAGATCGCCCTGTTCTGCAACGTGCGGGAGGAGAAGGTGATCACCGCCCGGGACGTCGCCTCGATCTACGAGGTCCCCCTGGCCTACCATGAGCAGGGGCTCGACGAGCGCATCATCGAGAGTCTCAATATCTGGACCAAGGCCCCCGATCTATCGGGATGGGAGCGGATCGTGAAGCGGGTCAGAGAGCCGGCCTCCGAGACGACCATCGCCATCGTCGGCAAGTACGTGGAGCTCACCGAGAGCTACAAATCCCTGGCCGAGGCCCTCACCCACGGCGGCATCGCCAACAATTGCCGGGTGAAGCTCAAGTACATCGATTCGGAGGCCCTGGAGCGCCACGGGATCAACGGCGCCTTCGCCGATGTGGGCGGAATCCTGGTCCCCGGAGGGTTCGGGGAGCGGGGGAGCGAAGGAAAGATCTCCGCCATCCGCTACGCCCGCGAAAACAAGCTTCCCTTCTTCGGCATCTGCCTCGGCATGCAGATGGCCGTGGTGGAGTTCGCCCGCCACGTCTGCGGCATCGAGGAGGCCCACTCCCGGGAGTTCCGCGAGAACCCGAAGAACCCCGTCATCGACATCATGGAGAGCCAGAAAACGGTGAAGACCAAGGGGGGGACAATGCGCCTGGGGGCCTATCCCTGTGCCCTGGGGCAGGGGACCATGGCGCGGCGCATCTACGGCGCCAAGGACATCACCGAGCGCCACCGTCACCGCTTCGAGTTCAACAACGCCTACCGCAAGGAACTCCAGAAGTGCGGCCTGGTCCTCTCGGGGGTCTACAACGAGGCCAATCTGGTGGAGATCGTCGAGATCGCCGACCACCCCTGGTTCCTCGGCTGCCAGTTCCATCCCGAGTTCCGCTCCCGCCCCATGGAGCCTCACCCCCTCTTCGAATCCTTCGTCGGCGCCTGCCTCAAGCAGCGCGGGGAGAAAACCGATGGTCCGTGAAGTCGTCGTCGGCAAGGCCGTTTTCGGCGGTGGACGCCCCCTGGTGCTGATTGCCGGGCCCTGCGCCATCGAGGAGAAGGGCCTGACTCTGCGAATCGCCGGCTTTCTGAAGGAGCTCGCTGCCGAGCTCGGCATCGGGCTGGTCTTCAAGGCGTCCTACGACAAGGCCAACCGCACCTCCGTCAGCTCCTTCCGGGGGCCGGGGATGGAGGAAGGGCTCGAGATCCTCGCCCGGGTCAAGGCCGATCTCGGGCTGCCCGTCCTCTCCGACGTCCACGACATCGGGCAGGTGGAGGAAGCCGCGAAGGTTCTCGATATCATCCAGATCCCCGCCTTTCTCTCCCGCCAGACCGACCTGCTGGTCGCCGCCGGGGAGACGGGGAGGGTGGTCAACGTGAAGAAGGGGCAGTTTCTCGCCCCCTGGGACATGAAAAACGCCGTGGGCAAGCTCGAATCGACGGGCAACCGCCAGATCCTGCTCACCGAGCGGGGGGCCTCTTTCGGCTACAACAACCTGGTGGTCGACATGCGCTCCCTGCCGGTCATGCGGGAGACGGGCTGCCCGGTGATTTTCGACGCCACCCACTCGGTTCAGCTCCCCGGCGGGGCAGGCACCTCTTCCGGCGGCCAGCGCCAGCATGTGGCTGGGCTTTCCCGGGCCGCGGTGGCCATGGGGATCGACGGCCTCTTCTGGGAGGTCCATCCCGAGCCGGAGAAGGCCCTGTGCGACGGCCCCAACTCCCTTCCCCTCCAGGACCTGCGGGCGATGCTCGAAGAGATTCTGGCCATCGACCGTATCGTCAAAGAGCGTGAGCACTGATTCCGACATGATCGAAACAGCAAAGAGCGTACTTCGCATCGAGGCCGAGGCGGTTCTCGCCCTGGCAGACCGCATCGGCGAGCCCTTCGAGAAGGCCGTGGAGATGATCCTCGCCTCCAGCGGCCGGGTGGTCATCACCGGCATGGGCAAGTCGGGTCTGATCTGCCAGAAGATCGCCGCCACCATGGCCTCCACCGGCACCCCGGCCCTCTTCCTGCACCCCGCCGAGGGGATCCACGGCGACCTGGGGATGCTGATGAAGGGGGACGTGGTCATCGCCGTCTCCAACTCGGGAGAGACCGAGGAGATCGCCCGCATCCTGCCGGTGATCAAGCGCATGGGGCTCCCGCTGGTGGCCATGAGCGGCAACCCCAGGAGCACCCTGGCCCGGGCCGGGGATGTCTTTCTCGACATCTCGGTGAAGGAGGAGGCCTGCCCCCTGGGGCTGGCGCCGACGGCCAGCACGACCGCCACCCTCGCCATGGGGGACGCCCTGGCCGTGGTGCTGCTGGAGCGGCGTGGTTTCCGGGAGGAGGACTTCGCCCTTTTCCACCCCGGCGGGGCCCTGGGCAAGAGACTTCTGCTGCGGGTCGAGGATCTGATGCACAGCGGCAAGGACATCCCCCTGGTCGGCGAAGAGACCCTGGTCAAGAACGCCCTTTACGAGATCACCAGCAAGAAACTCGGGATCACCGGCGTGACCGACCCCGAGGGTCGACTGATCGGGGTTTTCTCCGACGGGGATCTGCGCCGCAATCTGGAGAAGGGGGTGGAGGCACTCAACCGCCCTATCGCCGAGGTGCTGAGCCGCAATCCCAAGCGTATTCTGCGGGGCAACCTGGCCGCCAAGGCCGTGCAGCGGATGGAGGAGCATTCCATCACCTCCCTCTTTGTATTCGAGACCGACGAGTCCCTCGTCCCCGTCGGCATCATCCATCTGCATGATCTGCTCAAGGCGGGGGTGGTCTGATGGAGGAGAGGCTCCGGAAAATCCGCCTGCTTCTCCTCGACGTCGACGGGGTGATGACCGACGGCAGGATCGCCTACGACAATCACGCCGTTGAGACCAAGGCCTTCGACGTCAAGGACGGCCACGGCATCAAGCTGCTGCAGAGAGCCGGCATCCGGGTCGGGATCATCACGGGGCGGCAGTCTGACCTGGTGAAGCACCGGGCCGCCGAATTGGGGATCGAGATTCTCCACCAGGGGGCCAAGGACAAGATGGTCCCCTTCCGGGAAATCCTCGGGCAGCTCGCTCTTGCCGAGGATGAGGTGGCCTACATGGGGGACGATCTGATCGACCTGCCGATCCTTCGCCGGGTCGGCTTTTCCGCCACCGTCGCCGACGCCGTGGCCGAGGTCAAGCCCCTGGTTCATCTCGTGACCTCCCGGCCCGGCGGCCGGGGCGCCGTGCGGGAGGTCTGCGACCTCATCCTGCGCGGCGGCGGGCACTGGGATGAGGTGACCCGCCGCTACTTCGAGGGGTAGGCCGGATATTCAAGACCCGTGCCAAGCCCGCAGAAACGCCTTTACTCCACAGCTTCACGATGTTATATTCGACGGCACCCATGGTCAGCCGAGCCTATATCCGCCGTTTCCTGATGGCCGCCCTTCTGGTTCTGGTGACCGCCATCACGGTGGTGGTGATCCGGAACTTCCGGGGGGCCGGGCCTGAGGAGTTTCTTCAGGAAATCCCCGGCCAGGTCGATCTCGCCCTCAAGGAGGTCCGTTACACGGAGACCCGTGGAGGGCGCAGGGAGTGGACCCTTGTGGCCGATCAGGCCAGCTACCAGCGGGAGGGGGAAGTCACCCGCATCGCGAACATCCAGCTCACTTTCCACGCCGAAAAGGAGGGTGAGGATGTGAGAATGACTGCCCGGGAGGGGGAGATCCGCCTTGGCACACACAGCGTCGAGGTCTGGGGGGACGTGGTGGTGAGCACCGGCAAGGGCTCATCCCTGCATACGGAAAGAGCCCGCTACAGGCAGTCCGAAGGGGTGGTAGTGGCCGATGGCCCCGTGAGGTTAATTTCTCCGGGCCTGGAGGTGACCGGCAAGGGGATGCGCCTTTGGGTGGAGAGCCGCCGGATGAAACTCCTCTCCGATGTGGAAGCCCGGCTGCAGCCGCAAGGGCTCAAGGACGGCAAGGGATGATTCGCGCCATTGTATTTCTCCTTGTCTGCGCCGCGAGCCTGATCCTGTCGGATCAGGGCTTCGCCGCCCCGGAGGCGCGCTTCGCCGATCAGCCGATCCGTATCCGCTCCGAGAGCCTCGAGGCCGAGCAGGGGCTCAGGATGGTGAGCTTTCTCGGCAAGGTCGAGGCGAGGCAGGGAGATCTGGTCATTTACTGCGAAGAGTTGAAAATTTTCTACGGGGAGTCCGGAGAGCGTTTCGACAGGGTCGAGGCCCTGCGTGACGTTCGCGTCGTCCAGGGGGCCCGCATGGCCACCGGTGACAAGGGGATCTACTATGCCGGCGAGGAGCGCATCGTTCTGACCGGCAATCCGAAAATTCGCCAGGGAGAGAGCTTTATCGAAGGGGAGGAGGTCACCATCCTGCTCAACGAGGAGCGCAGCCTGGTGCGCAGCAAGGATGGTTCGCGGGTGAATGCCGTTTTCGTCCCCCGCAAGGAGGGACCGTGAAACGGACCCTCGCGGCGCGGGGCCTCTGCAAGGGCTTTCGGGGACGCCAGGTGGTCCGCGGGGTCGATCTGGAGGTCTCCTCCGGAGAGGTGATCGGCCTTCTCGGCCCCAACGGGGCCGGCAAGACCACCACCTTCTACATGGTGGTCGGGCTCACCCGTCCCGACAGCGGGGAAGTCTTTCTCGACGGGAAGGACCTGACCGAGTTTCCCATGTACCAGAGGGCCCGTGCCGGCATCTCCTACCTGCCCCAGGAGGCTTCGGTCTTTCGCAAGATGACCGTGGAGGAGAACCTGCTGGCGATTCTCGAGACCCTCGGACTCAATCATGCCGAGCGCCGGGAGCGCAAGGATCGCCTGCTCGAGGAGTTTCGCATCACCCACATCGCCCGCTCCCCCGGCTACGCCCTTTCAGGAGGGGAGCGCCGGCGGGTGGAGATCGCCAGGGCGCTGGTCATCGAGCCGGCCTTTATTCTGCTCGACGAACCCTTTGCGGGGATCGATCCCATTGCGGTAATCGACATCCAGAACATCATCTCCCAGCTCAAGGAGCGGGGGATCGGAGTCTTGATCTCGGACCACAATGTTCGCGAGACCCTCGGGGTCTGCGACCAGGCCTATATCCTCAGCGAGGGGGCGGTGCTGGAATTCGGAGAGCCGCAGACCCTCGCGGCCAGCCCGAAGGTGAGGGAGATCTACCTGGGAGAAAAGTTCCGCCTCTAACGAATCAGATGAAATACGCCCATCTGCGGAGCTGCTCTCACCCTTTTTCAACGGCGCACCTATCGTTCTGCTGATGCTGGTCGCCCTTTTGCTGCAGACAGAGCTTCCATAAGAGACTCGGAACCCTCATGGCCCTAGAACTCCGACAGCAACTCAAGCTCAGCCAGCAGCTGGTGATGACCCCCCAGCTGCAGCAGGCGATCAAGCTCCTTCAGCTGTCGCGAATGGAGCTTGTCGACCTGGTCCAGCAGGAACTCGAGGAGAATCCCATTCTCGAAGAGGGGCTTGAGGGCGGAGAGGAGCCCGAGGTGCGGCAGGAGACTGCCGAGAGCGCCGAGGCTCCCGAGCAGACCGAGGAGATCAAGGAGGTCAAGGGGGAGAACGAAGGGCTCTCGGAGATCGACTGGCAGGCTTATCTCGAGGGTTACAGCCTCGGAGGCTCCGCCGGCGACAGCTACGAGGAGGATGACGATCGCCCCTCCTTCGAGAGCATGCTCACCCGAAAGAGCTCTCTGACAGACCATCTCCTCTGGCAGATCGGCCTCTCCCGGTTGAGCGAGGAGGATCGCCGGATCGCCGTCGAAATCATCGGGAACCTCGATGAGGACGGCTATTTCAAGGCCTCCCTCGAGGAGGTGGCCGAGGCCACCGGGGCTTCGATGGCGCAGGTGGAGAAGGCCCTCGATCTGGTACAGGACCTCGATCCTTCGGGGGTGGGAAGCCGTGACCTGCGCGAATGTCTCCTCAGGCAGGTGAAACAGCTCGACATGGAGGGGTCGCTGGTCGACGAGATGCTCCGGAACCACCTCTCGGATCTGGAGGGCCGGAAGTTCCAGGCCATCGCCAAGGCTCTGGAGGTCAGTCTCGAAGAGGTCTACGAGGCGGCCAAGTTCATCGCCACCCTCGACCCCCGACCCGGGCGCCCCTTCAACCAGGAGGACGTTCACTACATCATCCCCGACATCTTCGTCCACAAGATCGGCGAGGAGTACGTGGTGGTTCTCAACGACGAAGGGCTTCCCAACCTCAAGATCAACGCCTTCTACCGCAGCGCCCTCACCGGGGGGACCAAGCTCGACGAGAAGGCCGGGGAGTATATCCAGGAGAAGATGCGGGGCGCCCTCTGGCTGATCAAGAGCATCCACCAGCGCCAGCGCACCATCTACAAGGTCACCAAGAGCATCGTGAAGTTCCAGCGGGAGTTCTTCGACCACGGCATCGAACACCTCAAGCCCCTGGTGCTTCGGGATGTGGCGGAAGACATCCAGATGCACGAGTCGACCATCAGCCGCGTCACCACCAACAAGTACGTGCAGACCCCCCAGGGGCTTTTCGAACTCAAGTACTTCTTCAACAGCGGCATCAGCACCGGGGACGGAGAGTCGGTCGCCTCCGAGAGCGTCAAGAGCAAGATCAAGGAGCTCATTGCCGCAGAGAACACCAAGAAGCCCTATTCCGACCAGAAGATCGTAGAGATCCTCCGTCAGCACAACATCGACATCGCCAGGCGCACCGTCACCAAGTATCGGGAGATGTTGAACATCGGGTCGTCCACCCAGCGCAAGCGCCTCTTTTGAGGGCTGGTGAAAAACGCCCGCCTGCCGCGTTGCCCTCGCCCTTCGTCAACGACGTACCTTACGGTACGCCTTATTCCTCAGGGCTTCGGGCGCCTTGCATCCGGGCATTTTTGACCACCCCGGCAAGGATTGTTCATTTCCAATTCTTGGTTTGCCGCTTTTTCCGGTTTCCACCCGGCGCCTGACACCCTGACCGTCAGGGGTTATACTTTCAGCACTCACCCCCGATCGTGGGGGCATTCATCATCAGGAGGTATTTCATGCAGATTGCCATCACGTTCCGGCACATGGAGAGCAGCGAACCCGTCCGTGCCTATGCCGAGGAGAAGCTGGCCCGGGTTAAGAAATACATCGATGAGCCGATCGACGTGCAGGTGGCCCTTTCGGTGGAAAAGAAGATCCGCCACCGCGCCGAGGTGACCATTGTCGCCAAGGGGGTCACCATCAAGGGCTCCGAGGAGACCAACGACATGTACGCGGCCATCGACGCGATGGTCGACAAGATCGAGCGGCAGCTTCGCCGCTACAAGGAAAAGCTCAAGGACCACAAGCCCGCCACCGGCCGTGCCAGGCAGGTGCAGAAAACCGTTCTGGTCGCCGAGAGCGTGGAGGAGGGCAAGGGGGCTCCGGTCATCATCCGCAGCCATAGCTTCCCCGTCAAGCCGATGTCCGTGGAGGAGGCGGTGATGCAGATGGACCTTCTCGAGAAGGAATTCCTGGTCTTTACCGATTCGACCTCCGAGGAGATCAACGTCGTCTACCGGCGTAGGGATGGCAACTACGGCCTGATCGTTCCCGAGGCCAAGTAGCCGGTTCGCAACTGTTTTCACGTGGGGGGAGGGGAGAGGTGCCCTTCCCCCCATGAGTTTTACAACGGCGAAAGGACTTCGACTCGCGGTATGAAGATAGCCGATCTGCTCAACCCATCGACCATCGTTGCCGATATGAAGGCCCGTGAAAAGGACGAGGCTCTCTCCGAATTGACCGATGCCATCCTCTCCTCGGGGTGCGACCTGGATCGCGGAGAGGTCATCCGGATCCTGCGGGAGCGGGAGAATCTCGGGAGCACCGGCATCGGGGAAGGGGTCGCCATCCCCCACGGCAAGCTCAAGAATCTCGACTCCCTTCTCATCTCCTTTGGCCGCAGCCGCGCCGGGGTCGATTTCGACTCCATGGACGGCAAGCCCGCCCACCTCTTTTTCCTGCTCATCGCCCCCGAGGAGTCGGTGGGCATTCATCTCAAAACCCTCGCCCGCATCTCAAAGCTGCTCAAGGACCCGGCGGTCCGCCGGAAGTTGCTCGAAGCGGGGGATAGCGAGCTGATCCACCAGGCCATCATCGAAGAAGAGAGCAAGCTGTAGACGCGAGGGATCATGGGTGAGCTGAGCATCAGAGAGCTTCTGGCGGAGAAGGAGGCGGGGCTCGATCTCGAACTGATCGCCGGCGGGAGCGGGCTGGAGCGGACCATCGTCATGCCCCGGATCCAGAAGCCCGGCCTGGCCCTGGCCGGCTACCTGACCAACCTCCATCCCGACCGCATCCAGGTTCTGGGCTCCACGGAGCTGACCTACCTCGAACAGCTCGATCCGGAGGTGGCCCGGGAAAACCTCTCCTGCCTCTGCACCCTCAATATCTGCTGCTTCATCATCACCAAGGGGCAGATCCCCCCGCCGTTGCTGGTGGAGGAGACCGAGCGCCGTGGCATCCCCCTGTTGCGTTCCCATCACCAGAGCTCCACCTTCATTTCCCTGATCACCAAATTTCTCGAGGAACGGCTGCTGCCGGCCACCACGGTGCACGGCGTTCTGGTCGACGTCCTGGGGGTCGGGGTGCTGATCATGGGCAAGAGCGGGGTGGGCAAGAGCGAATGCGCCCTCGACCTGATCCTGCGGGGGCACCGCCTGGTGGCTGACGACGTGGTGAAGGTGCGCCTGAAACTCCCCGCCGTGCTCTTCGGAGAGGGGATGGATCTGCTCCACTACCACATGGAGATCCGAGGGCTGGGGATCATCAACATCAAGCACCTCTTCGGGGTCGCCGCCATCCGGGAGCGCAAGAAGATCGACCTGGTCGTGGAACTGGTGGAGTGGGAGCCCGACAAGGAGTACGACCGACTGGGCCTCGAAGACCAGAGCTTCGGCCTGCTCGGCGTGGACCTGCCTTTCCTGAAGATCCCCATCCGCCCCGGCCGCAACATCACCACCATTCTCGAAGTGGCGGCCCGCAACCAGCTGCTCAAGGAGATGGGCTACCACAGCGCCCGGGAATTCCAGGGGCTACTGGAGAAGAGGATGGCGGAGGTGGCCTACCTCCATTCCCACTCCATCATCGGGGACAACCTGGAATGAGCCGCAAGAGGGTTCTTCTCATCACCGGCCTCTCCGGCTCGGGAAAGAGTTCCGCCGCACGGGCCCTGGAGGACGAGGGCTTTTTCGTCGTCGACAATCTCCCCCTGGCCCTGCTCGGCAAGTTTCTCGAGCTGGCCGAGCAGGGGGTGCGCTTCACCACCGACCTGGCCGTGGTCATCGACGTGCGCAACCGCGACTTTCTCGCCGAGGCCGAGCCGGTGCTGGAGGAGATCCGTCGCTCCGGACATCCCCTGGAGATCTACTTTTTCGAGGCGGCCGAGGAGACGCTGATCCGCCGCTATTCGGAGACCCGGCGCCGCCACCCCCTCGCCAAGAACATCGGGATCCCCGAGGCCATCGCCCAGGAGAGGCAGCTTCTCCAGGGGCTCAAGAACCTGGCGACGGCGGTGATCGACTCGACGGGGCTTACCCCCCATCAGCTCCGGGCCCGGGTGATCCGCATGGTCCGCGGGGAGGAGGGGGCTACCCCGCTGGTGGTGAGGCTGCAATCCTTCGGCTTCCGCTATGGCATCCCCCTGGAGTCGGACCTGGTGATGGATGTGCGTTTTCTCCCCAATCCCCATTTCATCCCTGAGCTTCAGCCTCTCACGGGGCTCAACCGGCCCGTGAGGGAGTATGTCCTCGCCCAGGAGCCCTGCCGGGATTTTGTCGAGCGGTTCCAGGGGCTGCTCAAGTTTCTCCTCCCCAACTACAAGCGGGAAGGGAAGAGCTACCTCACCATTTCCATCGGCTGTACCGGAGGTCGCCACCGCAGCGTATCGATCGTGGAGGAGCTTCGCCCCTTCATGGCCGGCGAAGGGGTGAGCCTCGATATCATCCACCGCGATCTGGACAAGGTTTGAATCATGATCGGACTGGTCATCGTTTCCCATGCGCAACTGGCCCTGGAGCTGCTCGCCGCCACCGAAATGATCATCGGGCCGGTCAAAAACGCCCGTGCCGTTGGCATCCGACGGGAAGACAGCGTGGAGGAGATCCGGGAGCGGATCCTGGCCGCCCACAAGGAGGTGGGAGGGGCCGGTGAGGGGACCGTGATCATGACCGACATGTTCGGCGGGACCCCTGCCAACCTCAGCCTCGCCCTGCTCGAGCCCGAAAAGGTCGAGGTGATCACCGGGGTCAACCTCCCCATGGTCATCAAGTTTTTCAACAGCCAGGAGGGACTCACCCTCGGCGAGCTGGCGCAGATGCTCAAGGCCTACGGCCAGCAGGGCATCTCCCTGGCCAGCGACTTCCTCAAGCGGTAAGAGCCCCCGGCCGCCGGAAAGCTCCATGACCCTCGTTCTCACCCGCATCGACAATCGTCTCATTCATGGTCAGGTTCTGGAGGCCTGGGTGCCCTACACCGAGGCCGACTGCATCGCCGTGGCCAACGACGAGGTGGCCGGCAGCGCCCTGAACAGGATCATGATGGAGGCCTGCGTGCCTCGGGGGATCCGGGTGGTGATCGGCACCGTCGACGAAGTCTCCCGCATGCTGCGCACCGGGGAGCTGGCCCACCGCAGGGTGCTTCTGCTCTTTGGTTCCTCGGCCGATGCTCTCAGGGGACACCGGCTGGGAGCCGGTTTCGCCGAGTTGAACCTGGGAAACATGCACGCGGGCAAGGGCAAGGTGGCCCTCTCCTGCACCATTGCCCTCAACGGCAGCGACGTTGAGAAGCTCCGGCAGCTCGAGGAGGATGGTATCCGCATCGTCTCCCGTTGCATCCCCCAGGACGGGGAGTTGCTCTGGCGAAAGCTGATCCGCAACTGGGAGGAGCCCGATGCTCCTTAGGGATCTGCTGATCGGCGCGGCGGTTTCGATTTTCTGCGGCCTCGACCGTACCGCCGCCCTGCAGCTCATGGTGTCGCGCCCCATCGTGGCGGCCCCCCTGACGGGGTTGCTGCTCGGCGACCCCCTCGCCGGTCTTTTCATCGGAGCCCTTCTCGAGCTGCTCTGGCTCGGGCGGCTCCCCATGGGGGCGGCCATTCCTCCCGACGATACCCAGGTGGCGGTGGGGAGCACCTTTTTGGCCGTCGTCGCCGGGGCCCACTTCGGTTTCTCCGGGGAGCCCTTCACCCTGTTGACCCTCATCGTGGCCCTGCCCCTGGGCAAACTCGGGCAGTATCTCGACCGGGCCGCACGCTTCAGGAACGTCAGGCTGGTCAAGCGGGCCGAGGCGGCTCTGGACGAGGGGCGCGTTTCAGAGGCCGAGCGGGAGCATCTGAAGGGACTGGGCCATTTTGCCCTGGCGGCCCTGGGCACGTTCACTGTGATCACGGCCGGGGGATGGTTTTTCCTTCAGCATATGGCCCCCTTTCTCCTCGAGCCGGTGAGCCGTGCCGGCTCCTGGCTGAAACTGGCCTTCCCCCTGGTGGGGGCCGCCCAGATTGTCGGCTCGATCAACGTCAGCCGATCGGTGACCCTCTTCGGGGCCTCATTCACCATGGCCCTGCTTCTGCTCTGGCTGCTGTGAGGGACCATGGCCGCTGAACGCCTCCCAACCTCCGTGCTCCTCAGGGTTCTCGCCCGCTCCTTTTTCCTGCAGGCGAGCTGGAACTTCGAGCGGCTTCAGAACCTGGGGTTCTTCTATGTGATGGCCCCGGCACTTCGATACTTCTACCGGGGAGACGAACTCACCGAGGCCTGCCGAAGACACCTCGACTATTTCAATACCCATCCCTACCTGGCCTCCCCCGTTCTGGGGGTCTCGCTGCACCTGGAGGGAAGCCGGGCCTCCGGGGAAGAGGCCGGAATGAAGGCCGGAGAGTTCAAGAAGATGGTCATGGCCCCCTACGCGGCCATGGGGGACGCCTTCTTCTGGGGTGGGCTGCGCCCCCTGGCGGCCTGCATCGCCATCTTTTTCGCCGCCAAGGGCTCCCTCTGGGCTCCGGTTCTCTTCCTGCTCTTTTTCAACCTCCCCCACCTCGGATTCCGGATTCTCGGTCTTTGGAAGGGGTACGGGCTCGGGCTGGGTGTGATCCAGCTCATTCAGGGGCACCGGCTTCCCGATCTCGCCATCCGTGCCAAGGAGGCTACGGTGGTGATGCTGGGGGGGGTCTGCGCCCTGCTGGTGGTCTTCAGCCTGCGTCAGGAGGGGGTTCCTCTGGGGTGGGGGCTGGCCGTGCTTCCCCTGGTGGCCGGTCTGCGCTGGCTGACCCGCCGGGGGATTTCGGTTCTGCTTCTGGTTCTCACCACCTGCGCCGTCATGGTTTTTCTGGGACAGCTGTAACCAAGGGGGGATTCGCTTGCTAAAACAGGAATTTACCATCAGAAACCGACTCGGCCTCCATGCCCGGGCGGCAGCCCAGCTGGTGCAGACAGCCAACCGTTTTTCCAGCGAGGTCCTGGTCGACAAGGAAGGGATGGAGGTCAACGGCAAGAGCATCATGGGGATACTCATGCTCGCCGCCCCGCAGGGATCGCGGATCACAGTTTCCATCAACGGGGGGGACGAACTCCCGGCCATGGAAGCTCTCGGACGATTGATCGATGACGGCTTCGGAGAAGAATAAAATCACCGAGGATACCTACCTCGTCGGAATAGGGGTTTCGCCGGGGATCGCCATCGGCCGAACCTACCTGCTCAACCGCGCCCGGACGGTGGTTGTGGAGAGGGAAGTCCCGCCCGGGGAAGTTCCCGCGGAAGGGGAGCGCTTCCGAAAGGCTCTCGCCGACTCCCGGGCCCAGCTCGAGCAGGTCAAGGCGAGGGTGGACGGCCGGCAGCTGCGGGAGCACCTCTACATCATCGATACCCATCTTCTGATACTCAATGACCAGATGCTGATCGGCGACACCCTTGGCATCATCGAGAAGGAGAGGATCTGCGCCGAAGGGGCTCTCAAGAGGACCCTCGACAAGTTCCGGGCCGTTTTCGACAGCATCGAGGATGAGTATCTGAGGGAGCGGCGCTCCGATATCGACTCGGTGGGGGAGCGTCTTCTGCGCAACCTCACCGGCGTCGTCCAGCATTCCCTCGCGGACATCGACCGCAAGGCGATCGTTGTCGCCCACGACCTCTCGCCGGCCGACACCATGCAGATGGACAAGGGGAAGATTCACGGTTTCGTCACCGACGTCGGGGGACGGACCTCCCACACGGCCATTCTGGCCCGCTCCCTCGGCATCCCGGCGGTGGTGGGGCTCGAGACCGCCTCCGTCTCCATCCCCGACGACCTCCCGGTGATCATCGACGGGACGGCCGGCACGGTTGTCCTCAACCCCTCGCCCCAAACCTTCCGGGAGTACCTGGACAAGAAGCAGCACCTCGACCACCTGGAGCGGGAGCTGGAGTCTTACCGGGACCTCGCGGCCGAGACTCTGGACCGATTCCGCCTGACCCTCAAGGTCAACGTGGAACTCACCGGAGATGTGGAGGTGGCGCGCCAGCAGGGCGCCGAGGGGGTGGGGCTCTTCCGGACGGAATTTCTCTATCTCAACCGCCCCAAGCCCCCCACGGAGGAGGAGCAGGTCCGCATCTATTCCCGGATCATCGAGGAGATGGCTCCCCACCCGGTGACCATCCGGACTCTCGATCTGGGAGGAGACAAGTTCAGCCCCGAGATCGACCTCTCCGATGAGTCCAATCCCGCTCTGGGCCTTCGGGGGGTCCGTTTCTCCCTCAAGGAAGTTCGGCTCTTCCAGACTCAGCTCCGGGCCATTCTCCGGGCCTCCACGACCGGTCCGGTGCGGATCATGTTCCCCATGGTGGCCGGGGTGGCCGAAGTTCGCCAATGCCGCTTCCTGCTCGAGGAGGCCAAGGCTGAACTGACCGCGGAGGGCCTCCCCTTCGATGGCGGGATCAAGGTCGGGATCATGATCGAGACCCCCTCGGCGGCCTTCATCGCCGACCTGCTCGCCCGGGAGGTCGATTTTTTCTCCGTGGGGACCAACGACCTCATCCAGTACTGCCTGGCCGTCGACAGGGGCAACGAGCACGTCGCCTACCTCTACGAGCCCCTTCATCCCGCCATACTGCGGGCCCTCAAGGGGGTCTGCGACGCGGCGGAGCAGGCCGGCATCCCCATCGGCATCTGCGGGGAAATGGCCTCCGAGCCCCTCTACATCCTGGCCCTTTTGGGGCTGGGGTTCCGGGAGCTTTCCATGAACGCCTTCTGCATCCCCCGGGTGAAGCGGATCGTGCGACAGGTGTCCCGCCAGGACGGGGTCGATCTTCTGAAGGAACTGCTGACCCTTTCCACCGCCGAAGAGGTGCTGTTGCGGATCGAAGAGGAGATGGCCCGGAGATTCCCGGATCTCTTCGGCGCTCCTCTTATCTGAAGACGTGGGCCGCGGCCTTGACATCGGCCGCCGGCTGCGGGTATGATCCACCGTTTAAAAATTCATACCCAACCGACAGGAGGAACCAACTCCATGGCCATGACCGATTTTCTCTTTACCTCCGAATCCGTCAGCGAAGGGCATCCCGACAAGGTTGCCGACCAGATTTCCGATAGCATTCTCGACGCCATCCTCACCCAGGACCCCAGGTCCCGGGTCGCCTGCGAGACTCTCGTGACCACGGGGATGGCCATGATCGCCGGGGAGATCACCACCAATGCCCGCATCGACTATCCAGACGTCGTGCGGCAGACCATCAAGGAGATCGGGTACAGCGACTCGGCCATGGGCTTCGACTGGGAGACCTGCGCGGTGCTCACCTCCATCGACCGGCAGTCTCCCGACATCTCCCAGGGGGTGACGGAAGGCGAGGGGCTCTACAAGGAGCAGGGGGCCGGCGACCAGGGGCTGATGTTCGGCTATGCCTGCAACGAAACCCCCGAGCTGATGCCGATGCCGATCATCTACGCCCACCGCCTGACCAAGCGTCTGGCCGATGTGCGCAAGAGCGGCCTTCTCAACTTCCTGCGCCCCGACAGCAAGTCCCAGGTCTCCATCCAGTACATCAACGACAAGCCGATCCGGGTCGACACCGTGGTCGTCTCCTCCCAGCATAACCCCGACGTCACCTACGAGACCCTCCGGGAGGGGATCATGGAGGAGGTGGTCCGCAAGGTCGTTCCCGCCGAGATGATGGACGAGAAGACCAAGTTCTTCATCAACCCCACCGGCCGTTTCGTGGTCGGGGGACCCATGGGGGACTGCGGCCTCACCGGGCGCAAGATCATCGTCGACACCTACGGGGGGCAGGGCTCCCACGGCGGCGGAGCCTTCTCCGGGAAGGACCCCTCCAAGGTCGACCGCAGCGCCTCCTACATGGCCCGCTACGTGGCGAAAAACCTGGTGGCCGCCGGCCTGGCCGACAAGTGCGAGGTGCAGGTGGCCTACGCCATCGGCGTCGCCGAGCCCGTTTCGGTGATGATCAACACCTTCGGCACCGGGAAGATCCCCTCCAACGAGATCGCCCGGATCGCCCGCGAAGAGTTCGACATGCGCCCCCGGGCCATCATCGAGCAGCTCGACCTGCTGCGTCCCATCTACAAAAAGACCGCCGCCTACGGCCACTTCGGCCGGGAGCTCCCCGAATTCACCTGGGAGCGCACCGACCGGATCGACTCCCTGCGCAAGCGGGCCGGGATCTAGGCTCTCATCGAAAGAGGACAAGATGGAAAAGGCGGACCCCAGGGTCCGCCTTTTTTTTGGTATAAAACTGCATATTAATCGTTTCCATCTGGATTTATTAATATTCTTTGAGAAGGAGGGGGGGCATGACCATCCAGGAGCCGATGACGCTGTTGACCGACTACCTGCTGGCGGGGTGGGTGATCTGGCTGGGGTGGAGGTTGTGGGGAGGGGGCCTTCCGGCCAGGCTCTGGGCAGGC